>NZ_CABSXI010000021.1:0-34000 GCF_902481605.1 uncultured Oribacterium sp.
TATGGAACCCTTTCCAATATCAATGCCTTTGCGATTGGTGCACAGTTTATCAATCCCTGGAGTAAAGTGCATCTTTCCTGGAGCGGGGTAGAAGGGGCGGATTGGAAGGCGGAATTTCAGGAGAAAGGCATCGCGACGATTTCGGGTCCGGAATTTGCAAAACCTTTCGAAAAGAGCAGAGAGTTCGGGGTCTATATCTCCTCTGACGGAGAGGTTCAGTCCAACATTGCCGTGTCCTTTTACAATTGGGGGAAGTACTATGAGCTGATTTTGCAGTCTTTTTTGGAAGGTTCCTACCATACCAGTAGCCTGGCAAAGAGTCATAGTGCACTGAATTATTATTACGGACTGAAAGAAGGCGTTTTGGAGGTGATTTTATCGCGCAATTTAAGTTATTCTTCCAGAAAATTGGTTTCCATATTGAAGAAAGAAATCATTGACGGAAATCTTCTTCCCTTCTCAGGGGAGATTCACAGTCAGTGTGAGAAGATTCACAGCGAAGGTGCGGGAAGTCTGGAAATGGATGAAATTGTGGATATGCGCTGGCTAAATGATAATGTTATCGGAGAAATTCCTCCGTTGAAAGCATTTACAAAAGAATCACAGGAGGCGATTCTTTCCGGAGGGTTTCTGATATGAAAATCTTATGTATAGCGGATGAAGAAAATAAGGGACTTTGGGATCATTTTCAGAAGGAAAAGCTGGAAGGCATCGATCTGATTCTTTCCGCAGGAGATTTACACTCCGATTACCTGCAGTTTTTGGTTACCATGGGAAAGGCACCGCTTCTTTATGTGCACGGAAATCACGACCAGGGCTACGAGAAAAGACCACCTTTGGGCTGTGAGTGCATTGAAGATAAGGTCTATGATTTTAAAGGTCTTCGTATACTGGGACTGGGAGGTTCTCTCCGATATAAACCCGGAGATCATATGTATACGGAACAGGAGATGCAGAAGCGGATTCAAAAAGTAAGAAAAGACATTGTCCTAAAGAACGGTTTTGATATTTTACTGACCCATGCACCGGTAAAGGGCTACGGGGATATGGAAGACTTGCCCCATCAGGGCTTTCAGGCCTTTGAGGATTTATTGCAAAAATATAAACCGAAGTACATGATTCACGGGCATATTCATAAAAGCTATGGAGCTGCCTATAAGCAGGAAAGCATGCATTCTTCAGGAACGAAAATTATTAATGCTTTCGATAAATATATTTTAGATATCGGGGAAGATGAATATCCCAATGAGGGAAAGACGGGATCTTTCCTCTATGATCTTTACAAACAAGTTACCAACAAAAAGGGAAGAGGAAGCACATGATTGAAGGGCAGTGGCTAAGCAAGCTGCAGGGAGAATTTCAAAAACCCTATTATAAAAAACTCTATGAAACCGTGAGAGAAGAGTATAAGCATCATACTATTTTTCCTCCCAAGGAAAAGCTTTTCCGGGCCTATAGCCTTTGTCCCTATGAAAAGTTAAAGGTCGTCATTTTGGGACAGGACCCCTACCATAACTTCGGGCAGGCCCAGGGGCTATCCTTTTCCGTGGGAAAAGGCATTCCCTTTCCCCCTTCCTTACAGAATATTTTTAAAGAATTACAGGAGGATATAGGATGTGAAATTCCGAAGAGCGGAGAGCTGGATGCCTGGGCAAAACAGGGGGTGCTTCTTTTAAACACGGTGCTTACGGTTAGAGCTCATGAAGCCAATTCCCATAGGGGCATAGGCTGGGAGGAATTTACGGATGCTACCATTCGTGCTATAGAAGAAAAGGAAGAACCTGTGGTTTATATCCTTTGGGGCTCTTCCGCCCAGAGTAAGGCAAAGATGATTCATCAAAAAAGACGATTGATCTTAAAAGCCCCCCACCCAAGTCCCTTAAGCTCTTATAGGGGATTTTTCGGATCCAAGCCTTTTTCCCAGTGCAATGCCTACCTTCGAAAGGAAGGGCAGGAGGAAATTGATTGGGCTTTGAAAGCATAAGAATAGAAAGGTTAGAATATTTCATGAACATTGTTGAGTTATTAAAAGTCATTGTTTTCTCTTTAGTGGAGGGCTTTACCGAGTGGCTTCCCATTTCCTCCACAGGACATATGATTTTACTGCAAAGTATTATTCCTTTGCGGCAAAGCAAGGAGTTTTTCTCCACCTTTGAAGTTTTGATTCAGCTGGGGGCGGTTGGAGCGGTAATCAAAGAATTTTTCTTCCGTATCTGGCCCGTAGCAAGAAGATCTCAGGGGAAAGGCTACTACTTGGAGCAGGGAAAATGTATTTTGATCGGAAAAATTTTAGTAGCTTGTCTTCCTGCAGCGGTTTTGGGACTTTTGCTGGATGATTTTTTGGATGCTCATCTTTACAATGCCTTTGTGGTCTCACTGATGCTGATTCTCTACGGTATCTTCTTCATTTTACTGGAAAGAAGAAATGAGGGACATCAGTTTCATACTTTAACTGTAGAGGAACTTTCTTGGAAAAATGCTCTTTTGATTGGACTTTTCCAGTGCTTGGCTCTGATACCGGGAACCTCCCGTTCAGGAGCTACTATTTTGGGCGCCATGCTTCTATCGGTAGGAAGATTGGCAGCCACGGAATTCTCCTTCTTCTTAAGTGTGCCGGTGATGGCAGGAGCCAGTCTTTTAAAACTGATTAAGCATGCAGGGAATTTCGGTGCAGGACAATGGTTTATGTTGCTTTTATCCATGCTCTTGTCCTATTTTGTCAGCCTATACTGTATTCGTTTTTTGCTGCGCTATATTCGCAGTCATAATTTCATCCCCTTTGCTTACTATAGAATTCTCTTTGGCGGCGTGATTCTTTTATGGTTTGCCGTGTCCCATTTGGTGCTGTAAGAAATCCGTAATGGCACTGTAAAGGAAAGGGGCTTGTTTAGAAAAGTCTACTTCGTTATGCTTAAACGGTCGATATACTAGGAGAATAAAAAAGGAAAAGAGGGAGTAAAATGAAAGTAAGAGGAGTAGTTTTAGCTATGGCCTTATCCCTTGTGATGGGGATGCAAAGCTTTGCCGCTACGGAAATCGGTTTAAATTTAAACTGGAAGTATGCGGGGAATTCTAAAATCAATACAGGAAAGGCCGTTTTATATACCAGTGATGTAAAGGAGCCGAAGCATATTACCATTGCGGTAAATGCAGGTCACGGAACCAAGGGGGGGGAGAAGCAGAGAACCCTTTGCCATCCGGACGGTACCAGAAAGTTAACCGGCGGAACCAATGCGGCAGGCGTGACTACGGCTTCGGCAGTGTCCTCCGGTATGACCTTCCAGGACGGCACCAGAGAAGCTACCGTAACATTGCAGATGGCTCATATTTTAGGGAAAAAGCTTCTGGCAGAGGGATATGATGTGCTGATGATTCGCAGTGAAGAGGATGTTCAGCTGGACAATATTGCCCGTACCGTTTTAGCCAACAACAAGGCGGATGCCCATATTGCTCTGCATTGGGATGCAACCACCAAGGACAAGGGTGCATTCTTTATGTCCGTTCCGGATGGATTAAAGAGAATGGAACCGGTGGCAAGTAACTGGCAGAACCACGAAAAGCTGGGAGACAGCCTGATCAGCGGTTTAAAGGGACAGGGAGTGAAGATTTTCGGAAAGGGAAGAATGGATATGGATTTAACCCAAACATCCTATTCCACCATTCCTTCTGTAGACATTGAGCTGGGAGATAAGGTCTCCGACCATAGCGAAAAGACCTTAAACAATCTGGCAGATGGATTGGTAAAGGGAATAAATATCTACTACGGATTTTCCTCTTAAATAGGCTCCTTAAAGAATTTTTAAAAGAATAGTTTTGCAGTAAAGGTCTGAAAACGAGACGTTCCAAGTTGTCTCGATTTCAGACCTTTTTTGTAGAAAAAAGAGAGTGGCTTTTTTAGAGGAAATCTGTATAATGGAAAAGGTTCATAAAATTTACGGAGTATTCTTAAGAAATTAAGATTCCAAAAAAATATCGGAGGAAATAAAAGATGGTTTTAGTGAAGACTTTGGCAGAGGGCTTAGGGTTTTATTATGATAAGAACGGTAATGCTGCAGTGGGAGAGGTCGGCGGTTATGATATGCTGATTACAAATGCGGATAAAGGCTCTCTATATTATCTGAATGTCTCTGTCACCAGAGGCGAGAAGCCCACAAAGGCGGACTTTGAAGGCATAAAAGAGTATAATAAATATTTAAAGACTATAGGAGTGAACAAGAAAAATTATCGTGTGGTTTTCACTCTTGGCGGAGCCTTTACAAAGGACGGTACAGTGAAAAGATTCCAAGAGATTTTACCGGCTTTGGCCAGATTCCTGCAGGATAGGGGATTTCAGAATTGTTCGGAAATCAGCGGCGTTACTCAAGGAGTATCCACCTATTTTGCTCAGGGAGTAAAGATTATTACAAAATCGGAATATGCGGAGATTGAAAGAGGAATTCAGGAAAAACAGGATAAGATTGCCCTTAGAGGATCAAGCAGTATCTTATTGGGAACAGTAGGTGCTCTTTTAGGCGCGGTGGTAGCAGGGGCAGTGGTTCTCTGTATTTCTCAGTTGGGCTATGTAAGCTGGTTTGGCGGTGTAGTCATGGGCGGTTTGGTTATGGGAGGATATAAAGTTTTTGCCGGTCGAATTCAAAAGATCGGTATTATCATCTCCGCCATTATTATGCTGGCAGCTATGTACTTAATTAACCGCCTGGATTGGGCATTAATGATTCAGCGATATTTTACACCGGATATGTTCGGCATGGAGGGAACAAAGCTCAGCCTGTCTTTTACGTTTAAAAATGTAGTGGCTATTGTGGAAACTGCCAATTTGCAAGCAGATTATTTTAAGAATCTCGGTTTACAGCTGTTGTTCACTTTTATTTGCGGATTAGTGACTTCCATCGGCGTAGTGCAGTGGGACAAGAACTCCTTCCTGGCTTATCCCATTGGAGAAGAAAAGCAGGATGTACAGGATGCAGGTCTTCCTTATACAGATAGCTTTGGAGATTCAGAGGAATAAGATTTTTCTAAGAAGGGGATGTAAAAAATTATTTTGATTTTTTACATCCTCTTCTTATATGAATTTGAAATAGGCCGATAATTTAAAAGGAAATGAGATAGGAACGAATATGGCATTGAAAAACATTGTAGGAAGCTGGGAACAAGGCTTTTTGTAGTGCGGGTTTTCTCTGCCCCTCTCCTGACTCAAGAGAAATTCCTTGTTTTTTTAAGAAAGTATTTGTATACTAAGCCAAGTGTTTTTACACTGGCTTTTTTTACGTTACAGGATTTCTCAGGAGGGAAGTCGGGTAGGTTATAGACTATAAGAAGAGCAGAAGGAAACAGTCTCTTTGCGGGTCTAAAGAAAAGGGGAGAAAAGAGAATCATGGAATTCATCGGAAGCCTTTTTGGCTTAATTGGTGGTTTGGGAATGTTTCTATACGGTATGACGGTGATGAGTGACGGTATGCAAAAAGCCGCCAGCTCCCGTATGTCCAAGTTCCTGAATTTGGTAACGGGAAATCGTGTGATGGCCGTTGTTTTAGGAGCAGCCATAACAGCTCTTGTGCAATCCTCCTCTGCAACCACCGTTATGGTGGTAGGTTTTGTAAATGCCGGAATCTTGAATCTTAGTCAGTCTGTCGGCATTATCATGGGTGCCAATATCGGAACCACCATTACCGCTTGGATGGTTTCCTTAACCCAGGTGTCCAGTTCCTCCCTGGCTTTTCTGAAGCCGGAATTTTTTGCACCACTCTTAGTGGGAGTGGGTGCCTTTCGCCTTCTTTTCGGGAAAAAAGGTAAAGATGACCTTGTAGCCAATTTCTGTATCGGTGTAGGCTTTATCTTTATCGGCTTGGAATTCATGAGTGATTCCGTGTCTCCCTATGCAGATTCTCCTATTTTTGCGAAGGCCTTTCAGGTAATGGGAGGTAATCCTATCCTCGGTATTCTTACCGGTGCGGTGGTAACGGGAATTATCCAGTCCTCTGCAGCTTCCGTATCCATCCTTCAGACTTTGGCCTTATCCGGTGCGGTACCGAGAGCCGCGGGCTTCTACATCACTCTGGGACAAAACATCGGTACCTGTGTAACCGCTATGCTTTCCTCTACCGGAGCCTCCAGAACCGCGAAGAGAGCGGCGGTAATTCACCTTCTCTTTAATGTGACCGGTGCGATTTTGTTCGGAGCTATTATTTTCTTTTTAAGTCTTCCAATGAAGAGTTTTTTCCAAGGACAACTAAGCCCTGTAGAAATTTCCCTCTTCCATACCATATTTAACGTATCCTGTACCGTTGTTTTATTCCCCTTTGGAGATCTACTGGTGAATCTTTCCGGAACTTTGGTTAGAGAGAGTAAGCAGGATAAGGAGGATGAGGAGAATCCGAACCACTACACGGAGGTGGAGAAGAATCTGATTCAGCACTTGGACAAGCGTATTTTGGAATCTCCCGCTATTGCCATTTCCGCTACTAAGGCAGAGGTTGTCAATATGGCCAGAATTACGGCGGTAAACATCTCCCATGCCATGGGCATCTTATTGGAAGAAAAGGTGGAAGAAATTCAAGAGGTTTATGCCAGAGAGAAAATCATTGATAATATGCAGAAGCTTCTGACGGATTATCTGATTCACATCGGAAATCTTTCTTTAAATGAGAATCAGAAGCTGGAAGTGACCAATATGTTTAATACTATTACCGATGTTGAAAGAGCTGCGGATCATGCGGAAAATATTGCGGAGCAGGCTCAGTATGCTCAGGATCACGATATCTCTTTCTCGGAAATCGGTCAGGATGATTTAAAGAAGATTTCCAATAAGGTTATGGAGTCCTTTGAAGCCAGTATTGATGCCTTTGAGAACAATGACTTGGATGCTGTGGTAAGGACAGCTCATCTGGAGGATCAGGTGGATGAGATGGAAGAGGATATGAGAGAGACCCATATTCTAAGATTAAGCTCCGGGGACTGTGTGCCTCAGGCCGGTGTAATTTTCCTGGATGTCATTTCCGACTTGGAAAGAATTTCCGACCATGCGGATAATGTGGCGGGTTATGTGAAAACGATGATTTAAAAAAAGAGCGGTAAAAATCAAAATATATTGCTTAGAAAACCATTTTGATTTTACCGCTCTTTTTTTATGCTATGGTTTCCGGAATAAGAAGGAGGGTAAGAACTTCAATAAAGCGGAATTAGATTTAAAAATAATTATTTTAATAATGATTTAATTTTTCTTTTTGGAAATCTGTAAACATTTGGTGAAAACTTGCGTTTTTTCGTCATTTGTACTTGCAAAAACACATTGCCTGCAATAGAATGAACGTGCTGTTTAAGAAATTAAAATGATTTATCATGTAGGAGGAAAAGTATATGGCAGTAAAAGTAGCGATTAACGGATTTGGACGTATCGGACGTTTGGCATTTCGTCAGATGTTTGATCATGAAGGAACAGAGATTGTTGCCATCAACGATTTAACCGATCCTAAGATGCTTGCGCACCTTTTAAAGTATGATTCTTCTCAGGGAAGATATAAGTATGAAGATACAGTAGTTGCCGGAGAAGACTATATCGAAGTTAAGGGAAAGAAGATTAAGATTTACAAGGAGGCTGACGCTTCCAAGTTACCTTGGGGACAGCTTTCCGTAGACGTAGTTCTTGAGTGTACAGGTTTCTACACCTCCAAGGATAAGGCAAATGCTCATATCCAGGCCGGTGCTAAGAAGGTAGTTATTTCCGCACCTGCAGGAAATGATCTTCCTACTATCGTATACAATGTTAACCATGAGACCATTAAGGCTGAGGACAACATCATTTCCGCAGCATCCTGCACCACCAACTGTCTTGCACCGATGGCTAAGGCTTTAAATGATTTCGCTCCAATTCAGTCCGGTATCATGGCAACTATCCATGCTTACACCGGAGACCAGATGATCCTTGACGGACCACAGAGAAAGGGAGATTTAAGAAGAGCTCGCGCAGGAGCTATCAACATCGTTCCAAACTCTACCGGTGCTGCTAAGGCTATCGGCTTGGTTATCCCTGAGTTAAACGGTAAGTTAATCGGTTCTGCACAGAGAGTTCCTGTTCCAACAGGTTCCACAACCCTCCTTTTCGCAGTTGTTAAGTCTTCTCAGGAAGTTACCAAGGAAGCTATCAATGCTGCTATGAAGAAGGCTTCCGATCCTGAGACCTTTGGCTACACAGAGGAAGAGTTGGTTTCCAGCGATATCATCGGAATGACCTATGGATCTCTTTTCGATGCTACTCAGACCATGGTATCCAAGGTGGGAGATGACCTTTATGAGGTTCAGGTTGTATCTTGGTATGACAACGAGAACTCCTACACTTCTCAGATGGTTCGTACCATTAAGTACTTCGAGAAGTTTGTAAAGTAATTTTATAGGCATAGATTTTTGCGGAAAGCCGCCGGAGTGGATCCGGTGGCTTTTTCCGAAGTAGAGAAGGAGATTAGCATGGCAGAATTAAACAAGAAATCCGTAGATGACATTTCCGTAAAAGGCAAGAGGGTTTTATGCCGTTGTGATTTTAATGTACCTTTAAAAGAGGGAAAGATTACCGATGAGAACCGCCTTGTGGCAGCGCTTCCTACCATTAAGAAGCTGATTGCTGATGGCGGAAAGGTGATTTTATGTTCTCACCTTGGAAAGCCAAAGGGAGAGCCAAAGCCTGAGCTTTCTTTAGCACCTGTAGCAAAGCGTCTTTCCGAGCTTTTAGGACAGCCTGTGGTTTTCGCCAAAGATGATACTGTAGTAGGAGAAAATGCTAAAGCTGCAGTAGAAAAGATGAAGGACGGAGATGTGGTTCTTCTGGAGAATACTCGTTACCGTGCGGAGGAGACTAAGAATGGAGAGGCTTTCTCCAAGGAATTGGCTTCTTTAGCAGATGTTTTTGTAAATGATGCTTTTGGAACTGCACACAGAGCTCATTGCTCCAACGTTGGTGTGACCCAGTTTATTTCCGGACCTGCTGTAGTGGGCTACTTAATGCAGAAGGAAATTCAGTTCCTGGGACAGGCTGTAGAAAATCCTGTTCGTCCCTTCGTTGCCATTCTTGGCGGTGCTAAGGTGTCCGATAAGTTAAATGTAATCTCCAACCTTTTAGAGAAATGCAATACTCTGATTATCGGTGGAGGAATGGCATTTACCTTCGTAAAGGCTATGGGCTATGAAATCGGAAAGTCCTTAGTGGATGACGAGAAGCTTTCCTACTGTAAAGAAATGCTTGAAAAGGGAAAGAAATTAGGCTGTGAGATTCTGCTTCCTGTGGATGCGGTTTGTGCGGCATCCTTCCCGGATCCTATTGATGATGCTAACTTAGCGGTAAAGACCGTGGATATTTCTGAAATTCCTGCAGATATGCTGGGCTTGGATATCGGACCGAAGTCTGCAGAGCTTTTTGCCAATGCGGTGAAGTCTGCAAAGACTGTGGTATGGAACGGACCTATGGGCGTTTTTGAGAATCCTGTATTGGCTAAGGGAACCATTGCAGTAGCAAAGGCTTTGGCAGAGACAGAGGCTACTACCATTATCGGTGGTGGAGACAGTGCCGCAGCGGTGAATATCTTGGGCTTCGGAGATAAGATGACTCATATTTCCACCGGCGGTGGAGCTTCCTTAGAGTTCCTGGAGGGAAAAGAGCTTCCCGGCGTTGCAGCTGCAAATAATAAGTAAGAAGTTCTATAAATAATCAGATAAATCTGTATGCATAGAAGTCAGTATATACAGATGTCATTAAGGACAGTAGTTAGTAAATACAGAAATCAGTATATAGAGTATTATGCATAAGATAGATAGAAATTGTAGGAAATAGGTGAGAAGATGAGAAAGAAAATTATTGCAGGAAACTGGAAGATGAATATGACCGTAACAGAGGCCAAGGCTTTATGCGATAAACTGCTTCCCTTGGCAAATACAGATGCGGTGGACGTGGTTTTCTGTGTACCGGCTATCGACATTGTACCTGTAGTGGAGAAGCTTCAGGGCTCCAAGATTTCCGTTGGAGCGGAGAATCTTTATTTTGAAGAGGCCGGCGCTTACACCGGAGAAATCTCCGCCAATATGCTGGTAGATGCAGGAGTAAAGTATGTTATCATGGGACACTCCGAGCGTAGAGGATATTTCCATGAGACAGATGAGGATATCAACAAGAAGGCTAAGAAGGCTTTGGAAAAGGGGCTTACCCCTATCATTTGCTGTGGAGAAAGCTTAGAGCAAAGAGAGATGGGCATTTACTTCGAGTGGATTTCCATGCAGATTAAGGCGGCTTTCCAGGGAATTTCCGCTGAGGATGCCGAAAAGTGCGTTATCGCTTATGAGCCAATCTGGGCCATCGGAACCGGAAAGACTGCAACGGCTGAGCAGGCGGAAGAGGTTTGTGCATACATCCGTAAGGTAATTTGCGAAATCTATTCCCAGGCGGTAGGAGAGAAGATTCGTATTCAGTATGGCGGATCTATGAATGCCGGAAACTGCAAGGAGCTTCTGTCCAAGCCAAACATTGATGGCGGATTAATCGGCGGTGCATCCCTTAAAGAGGAGTTTGCTAAGATTGTAAACTACCAGGATTAAGAAGAAGTATCAGAACAAAAAAGGAGTACCGTACGTTATGCGTACGGTACTCTTTAAATTTAGAAGGATTATAAAGAGGATTTAACGAATCAGAAATAGTGGGTAGCCTGTTATGCAGTATAGGTCTAAAAAGGGGTAATCTGAGCCCGTGGGTTCTTGGCTTTTGTCTTTTAAAAGCTTAGAACCCCTAAGGCTAGACTTTTCTTCAGAAAAGCCTAGCCTGGACAAAGCCAACTTCCGAAGGACGTTGCTTTGCGAAGCAAAGTGAGCAGTGGTTAACCTAAACCACTGCTCAGCGTGGCGAGGTTAGCGAGAGCGTGCCCCGTTTTAGACCTATACTGCATAAAGGCTATTTATAAAACTGATTAAAGTCTCTTTATAATCCTAAAATTTTCTCTTTGGATTTTTCGGGAACCATCCTTTTTCCACTCTCTTTTCCTGTTCGTATAATTCATGGATACTCCAAAAGCAGGAAATGCCGAAGATGGCTAGACTTCCGGAGAGGAATAGAGAAGGAAGAAAAAGGCTGGCGATACAAGCGAATAGACCTATGAAGAAAAATAGCCAGGCTATTTTCTTACTAAAGTAATATTCCGCATATACCACTATGGGGTGAAATATCCCTATGCAGAGAAAACACACCAGGCCTAAGAGTAAACCTTGAATGCTCATAGTTTAAAATACTCCCGAAGCTCTCGAAGCAGGGTATCCAAATCCACCTCTGCCCGTTCACTCATAATCTTCACTGTGGCTTTCGGCATCATAATACGAGCCAGAGGTGTGTTTAAGGCCTTAAAGCGGTCGCTTAATCGGAAAAGGAGAGTCTTTACATTGGGATCCGCTTCCAAAATATCCTTTAGCAGGGTGTCTTCGGTGATTTCCGTCAGCTTGCCGGCTGTCAAAGACCCTGTGCTTTCTCTGTTTCCTTCGTTTCCCAAAGTCCCCGTGCTTTCTTTATTGCCTACATCTTTAGAAGTCTCTGAGCCTTCCCTCTTGTCTTCGTCTTTAGAAGTCTCCTTGCTTTCTCCCTTTTCCTGCTGCTCCCAGGTTAGAAGAGTTTGAGAGCCTTGTAAGGAACGGATATGGGTGCAGTCCTGCATCATTTCCAGCACACCCCTGAACTTTCCGTTTTCATCCCGAACCGCATAGTAGATGATGTAAATAAAGAGGTCCGGCTTATTAATCCAAAACTCCGCCTTGTCCTGCTCTCCGGAACGGAACTTCTTGATAATTTCTTCAACGATATGTACAGAAGCCTTGGGGTGACAGTTTTTCACATCTCTTCCGATGACATTTTTACTTCTGGGAAAAACTCTATGCTTGGTGTCGGTGTAGAAGCAAACCAGTTCATTTTCATCCACGTAGGAGAGATCCACGGGCATATGCTGATAAATCAGATTAATCTGCTCCAGAGTAAGCTGACCGGTAGTAACATTCAATTTTTCTTCCTTATTGTTAAAACCGTATTTTCCTAGAAGACCGGCAAGCTCTTCCGCAAAGCCCGGGGCAGAGGAAAGACCGGAGAGGGGAGAGGTACTCTGAGAAGCGGTATGGGAGATGTTTTGCTTTGGAGATTTTTCCGGCTCAACGGTAATATAGGCAAAACCGATTTCCTGGTCTCCCTCAGCCATATAACGAAATTCTTCTTCGTTAATCATTTCCAAGGAGGTGGGGTAGAGGATATTTTCTTCCTTGTCCATCAAATCCCGAACATCCGCCACAAGCTCAGCCTGCTTTCCGATAAATTCCTCTTCCTTATCCTCTAAGAGAAGACTGTAGCACTCTGCAATCTCATCCCGGATAAAGTCATCCAAAGTCCACATGGTGGTGGTAGGACGGGTAAAGCCTTTCTTCTCCAAAACCGGGTATAATTGGTTTTGCTTTCTGGACAAATGAATCTTGAATTTCAACAATTCTTCATAAAGTTCCAGCCATTGGTTTTTAATAAGGGGATATTGCACCAAATCCTCCACGGAAAGGAGCAATTCCTTCATTTTGGCATTTTCCCTACGGTAACAGGAGATAGGATGATTTTCCGGAAGCTCTTGATCCTTTGTGACTAAAACATCCTGGAAGACCTCCAGCATGGCCTGAATATCTTCCTTAATGCACTCGTCTTCGGTTTCCTCCACCATTTCCTGCTCGATAATGGCAATTTCATAGGGGGCCAGGTGTTGTACTCTATCCTTCAGCGCTTTTCTGGCTTCTTCCAAGGAAATCTTACCTTCATCATAAGCGGACTTTATTTCGTGAACAATTTCTAACTTCTTCCCATCAATATTTTGAAAATTCTCTCTCATCGCTTCCTCCTTATGTAGATTTTCCAATCTACTAAACAATTAAATCAGAATTAGACAGCTCTACTAGTCTATTGAGTTAGAACTATCTAACCAACATTATCATAACAAAAACGATGAGAGAATAACAATGAAAATTCCATATCAAATTCTAAAGAGATTTTCAGAAGATTTCTCTAACATATTGTCACTTTGTAAAGGGCATGAACTCTTTTAAATACATGGGGGAAAATATAAAAATTATTAATGATATTCATAACGAAGATTTTATTTATTATTCTTAAAAACAGCAATATACTGATTGGGTAGACATGGCTAACCGATTTAAATAATAATAATTGAAACAGGCGAGTTCGACTAACTTTTCTATTCAAATGATTTCTTATCATTTTTAAAATATGCCGGCAGAGAAAAGCAATGAACTAAGCTTCATTTTTGGATAAACCGGAAAGCATAGTAAGGGGCGTTAAGAAAATTAAACCTGAACGTGAGTCGTAAATCACAGTTTTAGAAAGAGGTTTAAAATGAAGAAGATGACGAAAGGGGTTATTCTATCCCTTGCTTTTGTCTTGCCTACAATTTTGGTGCAGGGAAAAGCATTTGCTGCAGAGACTGCAAACACCGGCGAGTGGAAAGCAATGAATGGAAAATGGTTCTATGAGAAAGAGGGTAAGCCTGTAAAGGATTGGCTTTTGGATAAGGGAAATTGGTATTATCTTTCTCAGGACTCCGGAGAGATGCTTCTGGGAAGCCAAGAAATTAAGGGCGCTAAGTATTATTTTCAAAATAAAAATGAGGCGGTAGAGGGTGCTATGGCAAGAGGCTGGCATCAGGACAGTAAGGGTGCCTATCGCTTTTACGATAACCGGGAGGGAAGCCCTACAGAGGGACAGGAGCTTAGAGGCTGGCAATGGATTGACGGATATTGCTATTATTTTGAAGAAGAAGGTGAGAAAAAGGGAATTCTCCTGCAAAACGGCGTTAGCAAGGACGGTTATACCGTAAATGAAGAGGGACAATGGACGGTGAACGGTGCAGTGCAGTTTGTTGAGGGAAAAGGCTTTATCACAAAAAAATCCGATGTAAAGGGTGTTTCCAGAACGATTGATAATACGGAAGCTCGTCCGGAGAGAACAAGTTCTACACGCAGTCACTCCGGAAGAAGCAGTGGAGCAGGAAGTAACGAAAGCGGTAATATAAACAGGAATGGAAGCAATGCCGGAGCAAGCGGAAATGCAGGAGCTTCCTCTAGCGGAGTGAGTGAGCAAGATAAGAAAAATTCCAAGACCGAACTGCCACAGGAAAATCCTAAAGCGGAGAACGAAAAAGAAAATCCGGATAAGAAGGCGGAATCCTTGCTTGCAGATGGTGTTTTCTACGGTACGGGAACTTGGTCAAGATACTATGAGCAAACCGGTCCGGATATCGTAAAAGTCAGCATTAAAGACGGCAAGATTGCAGAAGTCAGCAATGTGAAATACACGGAAGATGACAGCTATCAGGACAAGACCTTTAAGATTTTTGATTATCTCAAAGGCTTAGAGGATGTAAAAGAACTGGAGAAGAACCTGAAGGAGAAAAAGGGCGAAGCCTATGATGCGGTAGCTTCTGCAACCCAGTCCACATTGGGCGAGGTCAGTGCAGTGGATAATGCTCTTGCCCGTTCCAGAAAGCTGAAAAAAGACAAAAAAGAACAAAAAATTGCCTATTTTGATTTTACAAGAAAGCCAAATGCCAGAGCAGTAGGAGATAGCTTGGATCTTTCTGACACCATTCTTGACCTGCATTTTGCAGACGGAAGCAGACAGGATGTTCCTTATGCAGACTTTGCAAAGCATGGAATTACCACGGATAAAGAACAGGGAAGCTCCTTACCGGAAATTGGAACAACTTTTCCGGTATATTTCCAAAACGATGAGTCTTTGATTAAGCTCCCAAGCTTCATTCAGGTGCAAAAGGATTATAGGTGGGCTTATGCGGATGAGATTCGTCTGACCTATGAAGATGGAGAGGTGAAAACCCTTCCAACAGATAAAGATCATTTTGTTTACCGTGCTGTAGAAACGGGGAAAGACATCATCAAGGCGGAGTTGCTTCGGGGAGGAAAGGTCCTGACGGAGGGAGTGTATGATGCAAATCGCTCTGTTTGGGATTTCCAATTAGATGATAAACAGCTTCCAAAAGACTATGATGCTTGGAGATATAAGGATATTCAATTAAAAGAAGTTATGGATGAAGGAAAAATCCCTGCTTCCGTAGAACTTCTTTATGATGGAGAGTATATTCTGGAAGACACAATCCATCTGGAAAAAGAAGCCATTCTGTCCGGAGAAGTTCTTGAAAAGGACGGGGATGTAAATATTGATTATTTTGACGAGATAGAGAAAAATCCCGCTTTACTGCTTGGAGAGGCGGAGAATGAAAATGAAAAGCCTGTAAAAGTGGAACTACGCTATATTCCCGATAAGACGGAGAAAAAAGTCACCGGAGAAGGAAATTCTGAAAACGGAGACGGAGAAGAAGAGAAAAATGCTACCGTAGAACTAAGCTTTCCGGATTTAATCATTAAAGGGAAGACGGCGAAGGTAATTCTTCATCTTCATTATAGTTCTATAGAAGATGAAGGAGAAGATGGAGCGGTGGAAACAGAGTAATGCGCATAGCAATCTTCCTTTTGTGAGCATCTAAAGAAATCAAAAATGTTTTCCATACAGTATAGGCCTGAAAGTGGGGCACGCTCTCGCTAGCTTCGCCACCTAGGGGTACTAAGCGAAAAACTGCGTTTCTCTTGTTTTTCGCAAGTGCCCATGGGCTCAGACTATCCCTTTTTCAGGCCTATACTTCCGGAAAACTATTTAGTTTTCTGATTGCTCATTAATTTTAAAAAGGAAGATTACTAAAGCTGAATTCCGTTTTTCCGCCCTTCTTATCGACACTAATATCGAAATACATTTCTTCGGAAAGCTTGCCGTTTCCATAGAATATATTCTCTTCCTCTACCTTTTGTTGGAAGGAAAGTTTATTTTCCAGCAGCTTTATATTGTCTTCCATATTATCAATAGTAAAGAAGAACTGGTACTGGAATTGCTCTATATTTCCCTCTCCATAGTGGAAAAAGCTCATTTCATAAAGGGGGATATCCGGAAAAATACGAAGGGAATTTTCAATGGCTTCCCGGGAATTGTTCGGAAGACTTTCGCTGTAGGGATGCAGAAAATTCTCCTCCTGAACCTCTGCCTTGGATAGAAGAGCGGAAGTTCTTGAGCAGTAGAGGGGATGAAGAAAGAGAGGAAGGGAAGAGAGTAGTGAAAGAAGAAATATCACTATAGTCCCCTTACGAAACAGCTCAAATACTGCCAGTTTCTTGGCGTAGGAAGTTAAAAGTCCCAGTCCCCCGTAGAGCAGTGGAAGAACAGTAAAAAAGAAGAACAAGCACAGTAGGGGCGAAGTGGGCAGCAAGAGCTTCGGACTTTTATAGCTGTACAGCAAGACGGGTAGAAGAAACAGAAGGAATTGTAAGCCGATTCCGAAAAGAATCAATGGAAAAAAATGATGCGAAAAAAGCAGTCTTTTGGGACTGCCTTTTTCTGTTGCAAGTTTTTGTTTCTTCTGAAAGAGGGTGCCTAAAAAGGACTTTCCGCTCGTATTTTTATTTTCTGTGAAATGTAAATCCTTGGACATTTGCTTAGATTTCCCATGGCAGGTTTTCCTTACCGAAGTGTCCGTAAGAAGAAACCAGATTATAGTCTGTATTTAAAAGATTTAAGTTGGAAATAATACCCTTTGGAGTAAGGTCGTACTTTTCGATTACGGAACGCCAAAGGTCTCCAACATTTTCATGCTCGGTACCGAAGCAGTCCAGATACACAGATACAGGCTCTGCCACACCGATGGCATAGGCCAGCTGTACCTCACATCTGTCGGTCTTTCCTGCGGAAACCAGGTCTTTCGCAATTTTTCTGGCCATATAGGCTGCAGAACGGTCTACCTTGGAAGGATCCTTTCCGGAAAATGCGCCGCCGCCGTGGTGTGCGGCTCCACCGTAGGTGTCGGCAATAATCTTACGTCCTGTAAGACCGGAATCTGCAAAGGAGGAGCCGAGAACAAAACGTCCGGTGGGGTTTACCAAGATGCGGAAGTCGGTATTTAAATTCATTTCGGAAGCGGTTTCCACCATGATTTTCTGAATAATCTCCCGAACCTGAGACAGGGAAACGGATTCACTGTGCTGAGAAGAAATCAGGAAGGTATCAATGCGATTTTCCTTGTAATCATAGCTTACCTGGGCCTTAGCATCCGGCTTTAAAATAGAAAAGGCATTTTCCAGATTAAAGGCACGGAGCTTCTGCAAAGCTTTGGTGGATAAAACATAGGGGATGGGAAGCATTTCCTTGGTTTCCTTGGTGGCATACCCGAACATCATTCCCTGATCTCCGGCACCGTCATGGTCAACACCCATAGCAATATCGGGAGACTGTACAGAAATCAACTCCTGAATTTTATAGCGATCCAAGTCCTCCAAACCGATATTCTTCAATACATTTCGGCAAAGAGTATCGTAGTCAGGGGTATGGCTGCTGGTAATTTCTCCCAAAATCACGATATCATAGTCTTTAATGCAACATTCTGCAGCGATTCTTCCCTTGGGATCGTGCTTTAAAATGTCTGTAACGATGGCATCACTGATTTGATCGCAAATTTTATCCGGATGTCCGTTGGAAACCTGTTCTGATGAAAATAACATAAAAATAATCCTTTCTATTTTGCATACAGAGTGGGAGAAAGTTTCGAAAAGACATAAAAAAACCATTGGGCTCGCCAATGGTCGATAATCTTCTTATTGATCGAAACAAATGGTTCGCTCAGGTTAGCACCTTCCGTTTCCGGGGTTGCTGCGGCTTCTTAGCTCCTATGTAGCTCCACCGACTCTGAATAAGTTATGAAATTTTGTTCTGTTATACTAACAAAGAGAAGCGTAAAATGCAAGGAAAAGTTCGGGAGAAGAATATAAAAAAATAATAAATTTAAGTTTTCTTTACATTCCGGGAAGAATGAGATATAAGAGAGGACACGGCTTTGCCGATATAAGATAAAACGTAATAAGAAAAACAATAGCGTCAAAAAGAAAATGAACAGGAATAGAAGATAGAGGAAGGGATTAAAATGTTTAAAGCGATAGCCTTGGATTTGGATGGAACATTGACCAATTCGGAAAAGAAAGTTAGCGAAAGAAATAAAAGAGCCTTGCAGGAGGCTATCAAGAGAGGCGTCAGCATTATCCTGGCTTCCGGAAGACCTACCTATGGCATGTCCGAGGTGTGGGAGGCCTTAGAGCTGGAAAAATTGGGAGGCTATGTTCTTTCCTATAACGGAAGTCTTTGTATGGACTGTAAGACCAAGGAAGTTTTGTATGAACATACGATTCCAAGAAAGTATTATGAAGCTATTGCCAAGGCAGTAAGAGAGGCGGATTTAGGCCTCCTTTCCTATCAGGGGAAGGAGATTGTAACAGAACGACCGGAATTTCCCTATATGGACAGAGAAAGTACCATTAATAAGATGCCCTTTCGAAAGGTAGAAGATTTTCCCAATGCCTTATCTGAGAAGGTTTGTAAGCTCTTGGCTTTGGGAGAGCATGAGGAGCTTCTTCCCTTAAAGGAAAGACTGGAAAAGGAGTATGGGGAGGAATTAAGCATCTTTTTTTCCGAACCCTTTTTCCTGGAAATCTGCCCTTTAGGAGTAGACAAGGGAGAATCCTTAAAAAGACTTTTAGAGAAAAAGGGCTGGAAGAGAGAAGAGCTGATGGCCTTTGGGGATGGAGGAAATGACCTGACCATGCTTCAGTATGCCGGAAAAGGCATTGCCATGGCCAATTCCCAAAAGCATGTCTTGGAAATTGCCGACGAAATCACACTCAGCAATGATGAAGACGGAGTAGCGGTGATGGTGGAGAAATACATCTTGAGCAATATCTAAGAAATGCTATTGCTCCATCAAGGACTCCTCCACCTTCATCATAATGGCGCATTCCATTCTCTTTCGGAAGAGCTTACAGCCATACTCATAGGTACCGGCAATATCTCCGGTGGAGTGGTAGGCATTGGCGGCACAGCCTCCGGCACAGTAAAGCTTAGCCCAACATTTTCCGCAGTCCTCTCGGGTATAGACATTGGTGTTTCGGAATTCTTCTCTAGCTTCTTCCTTGGTGATACCGTTCCAAATATCTCCCAGCTTATATTCCTTGTCGGATACGAACTGGTGACAGGGGTAAAGCTCCCCCTGGGCGGAAACCGCCATATACTCGGTTCCGGAACCGCAGCCGGAGATTCTCTTATAAATACAGGGGCCTCTGTCCAGATCCACCATATAATGGTAGAAGGTTACGGGATCCCCCGCTTTTTTTCTGCGAAGCAGGTCTAAAGCCAGCTTTTCATACTGCTCATAGAGGATGGGCAAATCTTCCTCGGTTAGGGCGGAGGGCTCTCCCGGCTTTAAAACCACCGGCTCCATGGACAGCTCTTTAAAGCCCAGCTCATCGGCCATGTGAGCAATATCTTCCGTAAAATCCGTATTAAAATGGGAGAAGGTTCCTCTCATGTAGTACTCCTTGTCCCCACGTTTTTCCACAAAACGCTGGAACTTGGGGACAATTTGATCGTAGCTTCCCTTTCCCTTTCGGTCTACACGAAAACGGTCATTGACTTCCTTTCGTCCATCCAGACTTAAAACCACATTATGACATTCTTCATTTGCCCAATCCATGATTTCTTCCGTGAGTCCTACACCGTTGGTGGTTAGGGTGAAACGGAAATTCTTTCCCTTTTCTTTCTCGATGGAGCGGGCATAGGCCACCAGGTCCTTACAAACCTGGAAGTTCACCAAAGGCTCTCCACCAAAGAAGTCCACCTCTAAATTTCGGCGGGTGCCGGAATTTTCAATGAGGAAATCCAGGGCTCTTTTTCCGGTTTCAAAGCTCATAAGCCCTGACTCTCCGTGATAATGCCCTTGGGAGGCAAAGCAGTAGGAGCAAGCTAAGTTACAGCTGTGGGCTACCAATAGGCAAAGAGCCTTAATCACATTTCCACTGTGGGACTTTAACTTTCCCGCTAAAGGGGCATAGTTGTCCTTGGTAAAAAGCTTTTTGCTCTCAATCAATTCGTCTATATCCGAAAAGCAGTCCTGAAAGTCCTGCTCTGTATTCTCCGGAAATTCCACTTTAAGCTTTTGGAGCACTTCCTCTCTGGAAAGACCTTTTTCCAAATAGCCGATGGCAGCATAAGCCATAGGATCTGTAACATGGATGCTTCCGCTGTATACATCCAAAACAATGTGTCGTCCGTTCATCAAATACTGGTGAATCATTTACCCTTCCTTCTATAAAACAAATGTATACATAAAATTAATGTATAAACTATATCAGTATAAAGATAATCAATGTATAAAGATAATCAATGCCTAAAGATAGTGTTTCAATCAATGGCGAAAAAAAAGAACTGTGTCTGCACACAGCTCCTTCTTTTGAGAAATCCTTAGTTGTTTTCGTTCTCGCAGTTTTGATTTGCGATACCGCAGCTGGTCTTACAAGCAGATTGACAAGATGTTTGACACTCTCCACATCCGCCGTGCTCAACGCTCTTCTCTAAATCTCTGGTGCTTAAGGTAATAATGTGCTTCATTTCTATCCCTCTTTCTCCTGAATGCTTTTTCAAGCAATTTATTTACTCCTGCATTTTACCTGTTACGCTAAAACTTTGTCAAGATTGGAAAGGGATTTTCTTTCCCTTTAGAGGAAAATATGGTAGTCTTAGAGGGACAAAAATGAATTTGCTTACCATAAAGGAGTGAGTCTATGGGATTGATAAAAGCAGGTAAAGAAGCGGGAATTTCCGTTTTAGCAGATCAGTGGAGAGAGTATTTCTATTGTTCTTCCTTAGATAATGATACCCTCATGACCAAGGGGCAGAAGAGAATTGGACAAAACAGTTCCAATACTCGAGCTTCAGACAATATTATTTCCAACGGTGCTGTCATTGCCGTAAACGAAGGACAGTGTATGCTGATTGTGGAGCAGGGTGCCATCGTGGAGCTGTCTGCAGAGGCAGGAGAGTTTGTTTTCGATTCCTCCACGGAACCCAGTATTTTCTACGGCCCACTGGGCGAAAGCGTAGTAGAAAGCTTTAAGACCTTTATGAAGCGTTTGAGCTTCGGCGGAGACACGGCAAAGGATCAACGCATTTATTTCATTAATCTCAAGGATATTGTGGGTAATAAATATGGTACCGTAAACCCCATTCCTTTTAGAGCGGTGGATCCCAACATTAATCTGGACATAGAGATTTCCCTTCGCTGTCACGGAGAATATGCTTATAAGATTACGGACCCTGTACTCTTCTATAGGAATCTTGCGGGCAATGTGGAGGGGGATTATAAGAAGGAAGAGGTGGAGTCTCAGTTAAAGTCTGAGCTTTTAACCAATTTACAGCCTGCTTTTTCCCGTATTTCCGAACAGGGAATCCGCTACCACAGCATTCTTAGCCATACGGATGATATTGCTCATGCCTTAAATGATATTCTTTCCAGTACCTGGGGAGGGCATTACGGTATTAAGATTACCAGCTTCGGTATCAGCTCCATCAAGGCACCGGAAGAAGATGAGAAGATGATTAAGGAAATGCAGAGAGATGCTGTTTTCCGGGATCCCAGCATGGCGGCGGCTTATCTTTCCAAGGCTCAGGGAGATGCCATGAAGCTTGCAGCAGGAAATACCGCTACAGGACCAATGATGGCCTTTGCAGGAATGAACATGGCAAACCAGACCGGCGGTTTCAATGCCTCCGAGCTTTTCTCCATGGGGGCTAAGCAGGGCAATGCGCAGGCGGGACAAAATTCCGCTAATCAGGCAAATGCAGGAGCTCAGGGAAGTATCTTTGGACAGGTAAATGTTCCTATGCAAGAAACTGCAAACGGTGCCGTACCGGCTGCAGAAGCGGGAACGGCAGAGGATTGGACCTGCGCAAAATGCGGACATACCCATAATACCGGGAAGTTCTGCTCTGAATGTGGAGAGGCTAGAGCAGATAAATGGGATTGTCCGGAGTGCGGACATACCGGTAATGTAGGTAAGTTCTGCCCGGAGTGTGGACATAAAAGATAAAGTATAGAACGGACTGTGAAGAAGAAAGGGCAGAATAGAGACTTTCTTTTTCACAGTTTTTCTATATAGAAACAGCTATAGGGTATAATTCTTGACTTATGTTCTTAAGGATGGAGGACGATATGGATAAAGAGTTACTGGGCTGGCTTTCCCCCAAGGGAGATTTCTTCCCTACAGAATGGGGAAAGCATTGTATGGAAGCGGAAAGAATTTTAGTGAAATTAGGGCTATATGAGGAATTTGCAAAGCAAAGCCTATTCAATGCCGGAGACTTTTTGAGTGGGAGAGGCTATGTGCTTTTACATAATCCCAGTAAGAAAAAGCTGATGGCTACAGCACTTTGCCCTCTTAGTAAGGCGCAAAGAGATTTTCTTTACGGATATTTTTTGGAGTTGGGAAGAGGAAAAGAGGCGGAATATTATTTAGATGAGGCCTTCTAAAAGCTTGTGCCGATTTTAGCCCTTCATGCAAAGGAACAGAGCTTGCTTATATTTTCGCGAAAAAAAGGTGATAATGTATAGAAGAGTTAAAGCTTTAAGCGAAAATATGAAATTCTTGTTGTACAGGCGGGGAAATTCCTATGCTTTTTGCGCCTTTACGAATAAAAAAAAGAAGAGTATGATAAGCACTTAAAGTTATGTGATTTAAAGGAGGAAAAAGCATGGCACTCGTAATTCCAAAGGACTATTCCCCAAGACTCAGCGTTCGGGAAACCCAAGAGGCAATTAAATATATCAGAGATACTTTCCAAAAGGAGTTTGGAAAGGAGATGAATTTATCCAGAATTTCCGCGCCCCTATTTGTGGAGAAGAGCTCCGGATTAAATGATAACTTAAACGGTGTGGAAAGACCGGTGTCCTTTGATGTGCCATGGAAGAAAGATGAAGTGGTGGAGGTTGTGCAGTCTCTGGCAAAGTGGAAGAGAATTGCTTTACAGCGTTATAATTTCCAGATAGGCGAAGGCCTTTACACCAATATGAATGCCATTCGCCGGGATGAGGAATTGGATAACCTGCATAGCTGCTATGTGGACCAGTGGGACTGGGAAAGAGTTATCGGAAAAGACGAAAGAACGGAAGAAGTATTACAGAATACGGTAAGAGACATTTTCCGTATTATCAAGCATATGGAGCATGAGGTTTGGTATAAGTACCCGGATGCTGTGAAGAAGCTGCCGGAGGAGATTTACTTTATTGACTCTGAGGAACTTCTCAAGAGATATCCGAATCTAAGTCCGAAGGAAAGAGAAAATGCCATTACCAAAGAGCACGGTTGTGTCTTTATTCAAAGAATCGGAGATAAGCTCAGTAACGGGGAACCCCATGACGGAAGAGCTCCGGACTATGATGATTGGAGCTTAAACGGAGATATCCTCTTCTGGTTTGAAACCTTAAATTGTGCTTTGGAGATTTCCTCCATGGGAATCCGTGTGGATGAAAAGGCCTTAGAGAGACAGCTCAAGCTTTCCCATAATGAAGACAGGGCAAAGCTCCCTTACCATAAGATGCTTTTGGAAGGAAAGCTTCCCCAGACCATTGGAGGCGGTATCGGACAGAGCAGACTTTGTATGTTACTTTTGGATCGCGCTCATGTGGGAGAAGTACAGGCATCCATCTGGCCGGAGGAGATGCGAAAGCTTTGCGAGGAGAATAATATTTTCCTTTTATAGTACGTTTGTCAAATTTTAAATTGCTTATTCTAAGCAATAGAATTAGCGGAGACCTTTTGTTGTGAGGTTTCCGCTTTTCTGCATTATAGCTCTAAAACAGGGGCACGCTCCCGCTAACTTCGGCACGTAGCTGTACTAAGATAAAAGCTACACTTCGTTTGCTTTTCGCAAGTACAGACGGCCTCAGATTACCCCTGTTTCAGACTATAAATGCAGAAAAGCTGGTAAAATGGTCATCCACCGTTCGGAGCCGGTATCTTTTGTAAACAATAGCTTATTCACTTTATCTTATTCGCTTTATATGCAAATTGATATTTGCCATGCCAACACAGTTTTTTTCGAAGAAGAGGCTTTAAAGCAGGAGTAATCCGAGCCCGTCAGTACTTGCTAAAAGCGAACAATGTGAAGCTTTTAGCTTAGTACTGCTACGAGGCGCAGGTTAGCGGGAGCGTGCTCCTGCTTAGAGCCTCTTCTTCGAAAAAAGAATGGTTAGGAAATTCCGACTGCTTGTTTAGCGAGGATATCTGCTCTTTCATTAAAGTAGTCCCCGCTATGAGCCAGGACCTTATGGAATGTGATTTTAATTTGCTTTTGGTAGGAAAGCATTTTTTCTCTATATTCTATGGTTTTTTCTTTGTTGCATTTCCATTCTCCCTTTGCCCAGGAGGCGATGCCTTGGTAATCGTGGAATATGGCGATGGAGGAGTAGCCTTTTTCCACAGCCAAGGAAGCTGCTTTTAAGGCTCCCAGGATTTCTCCGGAAACATTTCTCATGCTTTGGTAGCTTTCTTCCCGGCCTGAATCAAAGTATTCTTCTATATTTCCATTCTTTTCAATGAAAACCACGCCGTATCCGTAGACTCCATTGTCGTTTTCAAAGCTTCCGTCCACATAGGCAATGCAGTCTGTCTTAGTACTTTGAAAAAGCTCTTCTATGGCCGAAAGAGAACCGTCTTGTAAGGGGAGAAGAGTTGCCTTCCCTTTTTCTTTCCGGGAAGAAGGCGTTTTTGAACCAAAACTAATAGAGCTCATGTCGGAGCCGTATGGCTTTGAATTGCCGCTACCGTTCATATAGGCTTCCGCCTCTTCCCTTGTTTTCCACTTTTTGAATTTGGCATTGGGATAAGCCTTTACCTGTTTTTCGCATTCTGCCCAGCTACTGTATATTCCCGGATTTTTTCCGATTTTTACCGCGTAATAATAAGCCATGATAGACATTCCCTTTCTTCCTCTTTATACTGGTGGAGGAGAAAACATTGGATTTTCAAGATTCTTTTTTCAAAGGAATGCTGAGATATTGAAATTCTACTAGCTGAGATATAGAAATCCAACTAGCTGAGATATAGAAATCCAAATAGCAGATTTCCTTTGCATGCATAGTGAATATACACTAAAAGCTTTTAAAAAGTATATAGAGGAGTTGAAAATGGGAAAGAAAATCAAGGCAGTACTTTTTGATTTGGATGGAACTTTGGTCAATACCTTAGCCAGCCTAAAAAGAAATATGGATTTGACCATGGAGCATTTTTCTTTGGAGGGTGTCAGTCTGGAAGAAACCAAGAAGTTTGTGGGTGTGGGGACCAAGAAATTTGTGGAAAGAAGCCTGGAAAAGAATGCGCAGATTTGGTATGAGAAGGCGGAAAAATGGGAGGCAAAGGATGAGGAGAAGGCCATGGACTTGGACCTTAAGGGGGATGAGGTCATGGAGCTTTATGAAGAGGCATATGAATATTATCGCTCCATTTTTCCGGATAATTGTACCTATAAGGCGGAACCCTACCCCGGTATTCCTGCCTGCCTGAAACGTTTGGAGGAAAAGGGGATTTCCAGAGTTTGCATTACCAATAAACCCAAGGAAGAGGCGTCCATTATTTTGGACAAGGTATTTGCTTCTGACAGCTTTACTCTGGTACTGGGAGATAATGGAAAGATTCCTTTAAAACCGAATCCGGATATGCTTCTTACGGTTTGCAAGGAACTGGGGATTTCTTCGGAGGAGGCTGTCATGGTGGGAGATACCAAGACGGACTTGGATGCGGCGAAAAATGCGGGTATGCTCAGCATTGGCTGTCTTTATGGATTTCGGGATAAAAAGGAGCTTGAGGAGCATGGGGCAAAGTACCTTGTGAAGGACGGAGAAGAGCTATGGCAGGTTTTGGAGGAGAATTTTTTGGAAAAATGATTTAATCTTTCTAAAGAAAGTTAAGTATAGCTAACTTTATACCGTGGCTATATTGACAAGGTGGAAGATTATCGTAAAATAGCGCTTGTATCCATAAAAAAATGTATTCATCCCAAAGGAGGATTTTATGACAAAGATTGATATTATTTCAGGTTTTTTAGGAGCCGGAAAAACTACATTTATACAGAAATTACTTTCCGATGCTTTAAAGGGAGAAAATGTTGTTCTTATCGAGAATGAGTTCGGTGAGATTGGTGTGGACAGCGGCTTTTTAAAGAATGCGGGAATCGAAATCAGGGAAATGAATCAGGGCTGTATTTGTTGTTCTTTAGTGGGAGACTTTGAAAGCTCCTTGAAGGAGGTTATTGAGCAGTATCATCCTGACCGCATTTTGATTGAGCCCTCCGGAGTTGGAAAGCTTTCCGATATTTTATCGGCGGTAAAGACCGTTTCCGAGAATCTGGATGTAAAGCTGGATGGAGCCGTAACCGTAGTGGACGCTACAAAAGCAAAGCTTTACAATAAGAATTTTGGTGAGTTTTTTGATGACCAGATTCGTTTTGCTACCTCCGTTGTACTGTCCAGAATGGATATTGCTTCAGGAGAGAAGGCGGAAGAGGCTATAAACATTGTTCGGGGCATCAATCCTCATGCCAATCTGATTACTACGGGAATAGCGGAGTTAAGTGGAGAAAAGCTTCTGGAAATCATCGGTAAAGAAGAGAATCTGGAAGAGGAGCTTCTGGCAGAAGTAAAGGCTAAAGCGGCTCATCACCATGAGCATCATCATGATCACGAGCATCATCATGAACATCACCATGAGCACGGGGAATCCTGCGGTTGCGGCTGCCATGAAGAGGAGCATGAGCATCATCATGAACATCACCATGAGCACGGGGAGTCCTGCGGCTGCGGCTGTCACGACCACGACCATGAAGAGGAGCATGAGCATCATCACGATCATGAGCATGGGGAGTCCTGCGGCTGTGGATGCCATGACCATGAGGAAGAACATCATCATCACCATCATCATGAAGGCTGCGGCTGCGGTCATGACCATGATGCGGATGAGATTTTTGACAGCATCGGTTTGGAAGTATTTAAGAAGGTAGACAGAAGTCATTTGGAAGAGATTTTAGAGGAAATGGTGGACGGCTGTGCTTACGGCAGTATTGTTCGAGCTAAAGGTATGCTGGCTTGCACAGACGGCACTTGGGTAAACTTTGATTTGGTACCGGAACAGGTGGAAATACGTGAGGCCGGTCCTGAAAATATCGGAAAGTTCGTGGTTATCGGAACTGAGCTGCAAAAGGACAAGATTAAGGCTTTGTTTAACGACTAATTTTAAAATTTAAAAAAAGAATTCTCCGAAAAGGAACAGGCTTATTTCCCTTTTCGGAGAAGAAAGCATAGAACGGAAGGAGAGTAGAATGGGAGAACAGTGGGAAGCGGAGGGAGAAGGCATTCCTGTCTTTTTGATTAACGGATTTTTAGAGGCAGGAAAAAGCAGCTTCATTCAATTTACCATGGAGCAGGAATATTTTCAGACCGAGGGCAATACCCTCCTTCTTCTTTGTGAGGATGGGGAAGTGGAATATGACCCTATTAAGCTGGCAGCGCATCATACAACGCCGGTGTATATGGAGAATATTACTGATTTTCAGGAAGATAAATTGCAGTCTCTGGCAAGACAGTATAAGGCGGAGAGAGTCTTAATCGAGTGGAACGGGATGTGGAACCAGGATGATTTATATGGCGGCCCCATGAGTGAAGAGGTACTGGCAAAACAGCAAAATCGTGAACCGAAGTATCATGTGTCCATGCCGAAGGACTGGTTTTTATATCAGGTGATTACGATTTTAGACGGTTCCAGCCTAAAGATCTATCTTTCCAATATGCGTTCTTTCCTGGGGCAGATGCTTCGTCATGCGGAGCTGTGCATCGTGAATCGTTGCGATAATCTGTCCAATGAAGAATTGGTGGATTATCGTAGAAAGATTCGGGCAATGGGGCAGAATGCCATGATTTTACTGGAGGATAAAAATGGAGAAATTCCCCAGACCGCTCTTCCGGAAGACCTGCCCTACGATCTTGGACAGGATGCCATTACTTTAGCAGATGAAGATTATGGTACCTGGTTCTTGGACTGCATGGAAAACCCGGAGCGCTATCTGAATAAAGAAATCACATTTTCCGCTATGATTTTAAAACGGAAAAATATGCCGGAGAATGAATTTGTTCCGGGACGTATGGCGATGACCTGTTGTGCGGAGGATATGACCTTCCTTGGTTTTATCTGTAAGGGAGACAAGAAATTAATTGCTCCCTTTTCAACAAGAGACTGGGCAAAGCTCACGGCGAAGGTGAAGCTGGAGGAACGGGAAGAATATCATGGTATAGGACCGGTTTTACATTTGGAAAAGATTGCCAGAACCGGAGAAATCAAGGAACCTGTGAATTTCTAACGATTTCTTATAGAAGGATAAACGATATTTTTTTAGAAATAAGTAAGAAAGCCTTGCGAAATTATATTATTTTTGTATACTAGGAGTGTTAATTTAACAAGGGCAGGATTTGTATGGATGCAAGATGCCCTACAACTTAAAGGAGGACTTACTATGTCATATTTACAGATCTTTGCACTATTAGGAGCATTTTTAATCCCGTTTATCTTGCTTTGGCTGATTTGCTACGGCTTGGAGGCTTACGCTCTTTATACCCTGGCTAAGAATAACGGTCAGGAGGATAAGGCAATTTTAGCCTTTATCCCCTACGTAAATCGTGGACTCTATGCTTATTTTGCAGGTGACCAGGAGATGTTCGGTAATCAGGTTCCCACGATTGCCAGTGCTGCAATCATGGGTGTGCTTCCCCTTCTTGGTGGATTTGTTGGCGGCGCCCTTTGGGGATTGGTTGGCATTATTTTTACCATCGTAGTGATTATTGTTTCTTTCTACAATTATAAAGCCGTATACGGAAAGATGAGCAGTGTTTCCGATTCCACTCTATTCGGTGTTTTGGCTGCTGTAATTTCCCTTTGCCGTGTTATCTTCATTTTCCTTCACAGAAATGATATTCTGGTAGAGGACGGAGAAATCGTAGAATAATATTTCCTTTCAGCAAGCTATAGCAGTTTTATACCGGCTCCAAAAGTTAGACCCAAGAATCTAACCTTGGAAGCCGGTATTTTTATAAATATTTTTACAGCCGAAGAAGAGCCGGGGATAGTGATCCGGTATGATTTTTAGGAAAAAGTTTTATCCATCTACAGTTGTAGGGACGGGAGAAAATATGAATCAGGTAGAAAGTATTGAAAATGAAATTCGGGTCTGGAGCTTCCAAAATTTTGGAAATGGTTTGGCTCTGGGGCTTACCCGTTTTATGGGGAAATTTTTATTGGCGTTGGCATTGTTTTTGATTGGTCGATTTATCATTAAAAAGCTGGGACATATTCTTCCGAAAACCCCTATTTCAGCTAAGATCGATCCTACGGTTCGGAATTTTTTCTTTCGAGCAATCGTACTTTGTCTGTATCTGATTTTAGGAATCAGCTGTGTCAGCATTCTGGGGGTTCCCATTGCTTCCGTCATCACTCTTTTGGCTTCTGCCGGTGTGGCGGTAGGTCTGGCCTTACAGGGCTCCCTATCTAACCTTGCGGGAGGCATTATGCTTTTGCTGTTTCGCCCCTTTAAGGTGGGGAATTATATCAAAAGCGGTACGGATGAAGGCACGGTACAGGAGGTGAGTATTTTCTATACCGTTATTCTTTCTCCGGATAACAAGCGGATTTCCATTCCCAACGGCAGCCTGATGAATGCCAATATCATCAATTATAGTGCGGAGCGTTTCCGGAGGGTGGATTTGATTTACCAGCTTGGTCGGGATGAGGATGTAGAAAAGATAAAGGGATATTTGGAGGCTTGTATTCAGGACGATGAGCTGATTCGAAAATACCCGGAGCCCTTTGTAGGGCTTACCGCGGTGGGAAGAGATTATTTGGAGTTTAGTATCCGTCTTTGGGTGGATACCCCTTCTTACTGGACCCTGTATAATCGGATTAATGAAAAGGTTGCCATCAAATTCGCCAAAGAAAATGTGCTTTTACCCAGCACGGCTATTAAAAATATACAAAGTTGACTTTCATTGCAATAAAATGCCCTCTCTATGCATTGTACTTATGAAAGGACGAAAAACATGATCAATGTGAGTATGCTGATTGCGGATTTTCCCGGGCAGGAAGAAATAGCGGATGAACTGATCTTTTCTTTGGCAAAGGGAAACCGTGAAGCGCTTAAAATCATATATGAGAAAAGCATAAACCCATTGTATGCTTACGTTCTTTCTTTAACAACAAATAAGTATGACACAGAGGATGTTTTGCAGGAAACCTATGTAAGCATTGCAGAAAATGCAGCTTCCTATCATGGGGGAAATAAGGCGATGGCATGGATATTTCGAATTGCCAGGAATTTCACCCTGATGCATTTCCGAAAAGAGAAGAACAAAGAAAGTATTCACGAAGTGGAAGAGGCGGTGGACGCCAAATATTCCTTTTCCTTCGTGGAAAATGCTGACCACAGAATGCTTTTGGAATCCGCCATGGAAATATTGGAGGAAGAAGAACGACAGATTCTATTTCTTCATGCCGTGGCAGGCTGGAAGAATCGGGAAATTGCGGAGTATTTAGGAAAAAACTTAAATACGGTTTTATCCAAATACCAGAGGAGCATTAAGAAGCTGCAGGAGCATTTAGGAAAGGATGAGTAAGATGAAGCAGGAAAATATGGAAAAAGAGCTTCAAGAGGCTGTTAAAAATCTTATCCCCAATGACTTATTTACTAGGATTACCGCAGAACTGGATTCCAAGGAAGAGGGTGCAAAGATGGAAAAAGTGCTGGTAAGAAGAATTGAAAGGAAGAGTACAAGTCCAGGATTAAAAACAGTGATGCAGTTGGTGGCAGCCTGTGTGGCTTTGGTATTGGTAGTTGGGGGAATCTTTTATTACAGAGGAAACTTAATGGTGGATAGCTTGGTGGACTTGGATGTAAACCCGGGAATTGAGCTTCTTACCAACCAAAAGAACCGCGTATTAGAAGCTTATGCAACCAACGGCGACGGTGATAAGGTTCTTTCCGGTATGGATTTACATAATGTGGATTTACAGGTGGCATTAAATGCTATCGTAGGTTCCATGGTACAGCAGGGATACATGACCAAGGACACCAAGGGCGTATTGGTAACCGTGCAGAATAAGGATCAGAAGAAGGCGGATAATCTTCGTAAGCTGGTGGTGAAAGAAATGGAGATAGCTTTGTCCACGGAAGATATGAATGCAGCAGTCTTTCATCAGGTGATTTCCAGTCAGAATAACAATGCTTCCGCATTTGCCAGGAAAAATAACATTTCCTTAGGAAAGGCTGTGTTCGTACTGAACCTTGCCAATAAGGCCAGCTCCTTAAATGCCAAAGAGCTGGCAAAGATGAAGATTTCCGAAATTGCAAAGCTGGTAGCTGATAAGAACATCGATATTCGTGACATTATTGAGTATGATTCTGATGACAGCCTCTGGGAAAATATCGCAGATGCTATTGAGGATATTAATGAGGGAGACGATGACTACATCGTAGCAACAACTCAGCAGGGCGGCAGAATCAGTGCAGACAAGGCAAAGGCTATTGCTTTTGGTCACGCAGGGGTTTCTGCCGGACAGGTAAGAGACTTGTCCGTTGAGTACGATGATGACGGTGTATATGAGATTGACTTTAAAGTAGGAAACATGGAGTACGATTACGAAATCGGTGCTGTAGATGGTTCCATCAGAAAAGCCGATGTAGAGCAGGATGACTAAATAGAGAAGTGTTTATGATAAATTAAATATCGAATATGATTTGCAGTATGGGTCTGAAATGAGGGGCAATTTGAGCTCGCCCTGATTTTCAGGCCCATTTGCATAAGTGATATTTTGATTTTTCTTCATCAAAATGTTTCTCTATCCCCCATTCTTTGCTATACTGTCTGAAGTACAAAAAAGGGCATATTTCCTTTTTTGCGAGACTTAGGAGGATTAGATGAAAGAGATGGGACAGAAGGAGTTTTCTGAAAAACTCGAATTAGCCAAGGGACTTGAGGAAAGTATTCTTCGTTTTTCCGATGAGCGAAACCAAGAGAATTTAAATAAAATTTTTGCCAGTATCGAAGAGTTGATTAACAACGGAGGAGGACTTCTTCTAGCGGCGGATCCTGCCGGAGAAAAGGACGGTCAGCAGCAGATTAATCTGAAGTTTTTAAAAACCGAGGAGGGAAAAAGCTATGCCGCAGCTTTCACCAATGTGGAAGAGCAGAAGGCGGGGAACGAAGGACAGCAATCCTCCGCAGTTTTACTTCCTGTGGCGGAGCTGTTACAGATTGCGGCGAACCATCCCCATTCCGACGGTGTGGTAATCAATCCCTTCAGCAACAGCTTTATTCTTCTGAAAGAAGCCATCGTGGCTTTGCAAAATAAGATGCGTACCCAGAACGTGGAAGAGCGTTTAAAGGGAAGTGCCGGAATTTTTCAGGCGGTTGCGGCTTACCATGAGGAGCAGAAGAAGCTTCCTGAAGGAGAGGCTATGCCGGAAGACAAGAAGCGTGCCGGCATTGAGCGAGTATTACAGGGCTTTTTACAGGCCATGGAGCTTAATGCTCAGCTTTTGGTGGCTATCGTATCCACCGAGAAAAAAGAGGGAGAAATCGCAGATGGTCAGGTCCTTCTGAACCATTTAACCACACAGGATGGAAGAGACGCCATTGCGGTATTTACCTCCGGGGAACAAATCGAGAAGAATCCTGCAGAAACAGCGGCTATCGCTATGCCGGTGCAGGATGTGCTGAAGGCGGCCATCCATATTTCCGAATCCGGAAAGATGGACGGACTGATTATTAACCCCTGGTCCCAGTCCTTCTTCTTAAGTCTGGACATGGTGAAGTGGCTTCTGGATGCCAAGATGCGGGGAGAAGAGAGAGCGAAGGAAAATGAAGAAAAGAGAGCCATGACCCAGGGGCTTTCCGAAACCATGCTATACTCCGCTTTAATCGGTGGAAGCTTAGGAATTGCCAAGGAGAAGGATGCTCTTGGAGAGGCTCCTTATGGAGAGCAGGCCTTTAGCTATCGTCCTGCCATGGGATCCGTTCTTTTGGCAGAGTTCCACAGCCTGAATACGGAAAGAAAGCTTTCCTTCCCGGATATGCAGGAAAAGTTCTACGACTGGAAGTCTAAGGGCATGTATGCCTTGGAAGGACAGGAGCAGGATGCCGTGGAAACTATGGATGCCAGCATTATGCGCTTTGCCACCGGTAAAGGACCTAAGGACAGCGGTGTGGATGCAGAGGATGATTCCTTCCTTTCCAGAATGCTACCCTTTGCCATGATGCTTTGCAGACGTTTGCATCAGTTTAGTGACATGGACAGGGCAATGCTCCATGATGCGGTGAGACTAACAAACAATAATCCTAAGGCTATGCTGATGGGAGAGCTCTATGCCACCATGCTTCGCAATCTGGTTCTTCACTTAGGGGGAGAAAGTCTGGAAGAGCAGCTACAGGCTGCGGCAAACTATGTAGCTTTGTTCTACGAAGAGGAAGAGGCGGAGAATGAAGAAGAGAAGCGCCTTAATGAAGAGGCTAAGGAGCAGCATAGAGAGGATGTTAAGGACTATGATGCACTGGTTGCATCCTTCGAAATTCTCAAGCCATTCTTGGATTTAAAGAGCCTGGAAGGAAAGAAGGCGGAGGAGCTGTCCGGAAAGGGAAGCTGCGAAGACACCCTTCTTTTAGCTACCTGGGTACTGCTTAGCAGCAAGAGCTATCAGGAAGCAGTGGAATCTGCACTTTCCCTAAAGGGAAGTAAGAATCTTCCTGTAGTGGTTTCTACTCTGGCAGCAGCTTACTACGGCTTATCCCAGATTCCTAAGGACTGGGTGAACGCTTTAGCCGGAAAAGAGGAAGTTCGCGAAATTGCCATTGAGTGGCAGATGCGCTGGTTAGATTAACGAATAAGAAAAAAGGACTGCAAAAAATCAAAATAATAAAGATTTTCGGCAATATAGGTCTGAATTCGGGGTAGTCTGAGCCCGTCGGTACTTGCG
>NZ_CABSXI010000022.1:0-33818 GCF_902481605.1 uncultured Oribacterium sp.
TTTTCTATTTCTGTTAAAAATTTTCTGAAAATAGAAAGAAGGGGCTGTAAAAAAAATCAAAATAGTTTTCTAAGCAATATAGGTCTAAATTCGGGGCACGCTCTCGCTAGCTTCGCCACGTAGCGGATACTAAGCGAAAAACTTCGATTCTCTTGTTTTTCGCAAGTACCGACGGGCTCAGACTACCTCTCATTTAGACCTATATTGCCGAAAATCTATTTATTATTTTGATTTTTTACAGACCCTTATCCCTTCTCCTGTAAACGGTAGGCTTTCAAAAGCTGCTTGGCCAATACCGCAGTAGTTACAGCGCCCAAGCCTCTTGGCACCGGAGAAATCTTTTCGGCAACGGTTGCCATAGTATCAAAATCCACATCTCCTACAAGATTTCCCTTTTCATCCCGGTTGGTTCCTACGTCGATTACCGTAGCCCCCTCCTTACAATAAGAAGAGCCTATTGCCTTTGCTCTTCCCATACAGCAAACCAAAACATCCGCTCTCTTGGTCACTTCTTTTATATTACTCGTTTTACTGTGACAGAGGGTTACCGTGGCATCCTCATTGGTCATCAGGATGGACAAGGGTCTTCCCACTACCAAAGAACGTCCCAAAATGCAAACTTCCTTTCCCGACAGGGGAATCTTATAAAAACGGCACATTTCCATAACTGCCTGTGCAGTGCAGGGCGCAAAGGCACTTTCATCCTTTAAAATCAAGCCCGCCATATTCTCTCTGCTGACCCCTTCCACATCCTTTTCTCTCTTAATCATTCTGAAGGCTGTTTCCTGATCCAAATGAGAGGGAAGGGGACGAAATATCATGATTCCGTGAATCTCTTCATCATCATTTAAAAATTGAATAACCTCCTGAAACTGTTCATTGCTGCAATCCGCCGGAAGCTGATAGCTCTTTACTTCCAATCCGAAGGATAGAAAACGCTTTTTAATGGCCTTCTCATAGGTAACATCCGCCGTCCTTTCTCCTACACGGATAAGCGCCAGAGCCGGCATCACCCCGGGTCTTTCCGCCAAAAAGGCCACACATTCCTTCTCTATTTCTTCCGCCACCGGTTTTCCCAATAATTCTTCCATACTTCCTTACTACTCCTTTCCCCATTTGGAATTAAGTCTTTATGCTCCTCTTACCACGTTTTCTACCGCCTGAATAATCTCTTCCAGCGAAGAAATGCCCGTTCTTGCCCTAACGCAAACTGCCTCTCTTTTCGCCTTGATTTCCTGATTCTGCATACTTTTGGTATTAATATATACATTCAGTATGGCACTTTCCATGGCTGTCTTCAGGAAGCCGGCCCCCACACCAACATCCGACAGGGCAATTCGGGATCCCTTCTCCTGTAATCGGGCAAATAATGGAATCTTCTCTAAACATAGCTCCAAAAGCTCTGTGGGTACCAAAGATGCCTCTATAAGACAGTTCTCCATAGTTTCTCTGTAAATCTTTTGTTCTTCCTCTGTTTCTCCAGGTAAGGAATATGCCTTTGACAGGGGCAGGAAAACCTCTTCATCCCTTGCTTCCAAAGCAAGGGCTTTCTGCTTTGCCTCCTCCAGGGATTTCATGATTCCTTCCAACTCATCCTGAAAATCCGCATAGCTCTTCTTTCCCAATGTAAGATTTCCCACCATCATTCCCAGAGAAAAGGCAAATGCAGCCGACAGGGCCGCCGCCCCTCCGCCCCCGGGAATAGGGCTCTTGGAAGAAAGAGCCTCTAAATACTGAACAATGCTTTCTTGCTTCTGCTCTTTCATAGCTTTCCCCTCCTACACTCGGCCCTTAATAGACTTCTATAACATACAAATCCTATATCCTATAATTTTGCTGTTTATACTAGCATAATATTTCTGTTTTACACAAGTTTTCTGTTTTACACAAGTTTTCTGTTTTGCATAAATTTTCTGTTTTGCACAAGCTTTCTCAATGTAATATGGTCGCCCAAATCTCTTGAGTAACAAAAACAGGACACGATACAGGGAGAACAGGTCTAAACACAAAGCAAGGTTCCAAGCCCTCTTCCTCCACCGGCTTGGAACCTTCACACAGTATTTTGCTTTATTATTCTTCGAAGGAAAGAATTTATTCTTATGAAAAACTTCCTTTTACGCTTTCTTCTCCTGTAAAGCCCTTACCAACTCCGGAAGTCCGAAAAGGGTGATGAAGCCCCCGGCATCCTTATGATCGTATAAATCTCCCGTGGTAAAGCTTGCCAGGGAAGCATTATAAAGAGAATAGGGAGAAGAAGTTCCGGCCTTTATGATATTTCCCTTGTAAAGCTTCATCTTGGTCTCTCCGGATACCTTCTCCTGGGTGCTCTTTACAAAGGCCTGTAAAGCTTCCCGAAGAGGAGCAAACCACTTTCCTTCATAAACCACCTGAGAAAACTTCTCTTCCACTATTTTCTTCATTTCCATGGTCTGCCGATCCAAAATCAGCTCTTCCAACTGCTTATGGGCTTCCAAAAGGATGGTTCCGCCGGGAGTTTCGTAAACTCCACGACTCTTCATCCCCACCACGCGGTTCTCCACGATATCCACAATGCCGATACCGTTCTTTCCTCCCAGGTGATTCAGTTCCTCAATCATCTCCTTCAAGGACATTTTCTTCCCATTCAATGCCACCGGCACTCCCTTTTCCCAGGTAATGGATAGAGGGGTTTCCTGATCCGGTGCCTTCTGAGGTGTTACGGAGAGCATTAAAAGATGCTCATAATTAGGCTCTGTCTCCGGGTCCTCCAGCTCTAAGCCTTCATGGGAAATATGCCAAAGATTCCTGTCCCTGCTGTAGGAATTCTCATGGCTTCCAAAAGCCAGGTCAATGCCCTTTTCCTTACAGTATGCCATTTCATCTTCCCTGGACTGAAAAGTCCAAAGCTCTGTCATTCGCCAAGGGGCAAGAATATGCAGCTCCGGTGCTAAAGCCTTAATACCCAGCTCAAAACGGATCTGGTCGTTCCCCTTTCCGGTAGCTCCGTGACAAATGGCGCTGGCCCCCTCCTTCTTGGCGATCTCCACCAATCTTTTGGCAATAGCCGGACGAGCCATAGAAGTTCCCAAAAGATATTTATTTTCATAGCAGGCATTGGCTTGAATACAGGGAAGAACATATTCCTCGCAGAATTCATCCTGAATATGCTCGATATACAGTTTCTCCGCTCCGGACAGCTTCGCCCGTTCCGGAAGGTCGGAAAGCTCCTCTTCCTGCCCCACATCAACGCAAACACAAACGACCTTATAGCCAAAATTCTCTTTCAGCCAAGGAATAATGGCAGTGGTATCCAGACCTCCGGAATAAGCCAGAATAATCTTCTCCCCCTTGGTATTTCCCTCCGGCATCATGCTTCCCATATTGACTCCTTTCAAAAATCCATCTTCTCCAAAAACGCTACTCTATCCTCAAGACTAGCTTAGAATAATAGATATTTATTCAGATGTCAAGCATATTTATTCATTTATATCCACTATTATTCCTTTTGTATGAATATTAATTCTTCCATAGAGAATAATAGTTTCTCCCAAGAGAATATTTCTCCTCATTTCGATAGTTCCCGAAGTATTCTTTTTTCAGAGCCCGGGAAATAAAAAAGAAGATGCAAACAAGCTTACTTTTCCGAATGTATAGGTCTAAAAGAAGGACAATCTGAGCCCGTGGGTACTTGCGAAAAACAAAGGTACTGCAGTTTTTCGCTTAGTATCCGCAAGGACAGACTTTTCATCAGAAAAGTCGTCCTGTAACAGACCAACTTCCGAAGGAATTTGCTTTGCGAAGCAAAGTGAGCAGTGGTTAACAAAACCACTGCTCAGTCAGGCGAAGCTAGCGAGAGCGTGCCCCAATTTTGAAGCTATTATGCATAAAGATAATTTGATTTTCTTTTTCCTAAGGAAAAGGCCTTACGTTTACATCTTCATTTTTATTAATCCCAAAGCGCTCCTGGAGCTCCTTTGGTCTTCCTGTTCTTTACGCAGCTTTCCAGAGAAATAGCGTCATAGATATCCTCTTCCACTAAATCGGAAAACTTCCTGTACTCTTCCAAGGAAAGCTCTTCCAAATCCTTTCCTTCCTTCTCACAGTACAAAACCAACTCTCCCACAACACCGTGGGCAGTACGGAAGGGCATGCCTTTTTTCACCAGATAATCTGCCACATCCGTAGCATTGCTGAAGCCCTTTTTCGCGCTTTCCCGAAGGCGTTCCAAGCGGAATTCCATGCTGTCCAGCATTTTCGCCATGACTCGAAGACAAAATTGCAGGGTGTCCATACTGTCGAAGGCCACCTCCTTATCCTCCTGCATATCCTTGTTATAGGCCAGGGGCAGTCCCTTCATGGTGGTCAGAAGAGAAAAGAGATTGCCGTAAACTCTTCCGGTTTTTCCCCGAATCAACTCCGCCATATCCGGATTCTTCTTCTGGGGCATAATGCTGGAGCCTGTGGAATATTTGTCGGACAAGCGGATGTAGCCATAATCGTTGCTGTTCCAAAGAATGATTTCCTCACACAGTCTGGATAAATGCATACTGATCATGGATAGACAGAATAGATATTCAATCAAATAGTCCCGATCCGAAACGGAATCCATGGAATTTTCCGTAGCGGCGGTAAAGCCAAGCTCCTTTGCCACCATTTCCCGGTCCAGAGGATAGGTGGTGCCGCCGAAAGCTCCTGCGCCCAAGGGAGAGAAATTCATTCTCTTCTCTCCGTCCAAAAGACGGCTCCTGTCTCTTAAAAACATTTCCTTATAGGCCCCGAAGTGATGAGCGATGGTAGTTGGTTGAGCCTTTTGCAAATGGGTAAAGCCCGGCATAATATCTCTTCTATGCTTCTCCATGAGTTTTTCAATGACGGCAAGTAATTCCTCCAGATACCCTCTGCATTCTTCACTGTTTCTCCGTACATAAAGACGCATATCCAGTGCTACCTGGTCATTTCGAGAGCGGCCGGTATGCAATTTCTTCCCCAGCTCTCCGATTCTTTGAATTAAAACCGTTTCCACAAAGGAATGAATGTCCTCCGCATCCCCTTCTATTAAAAGCTTCCCGGACTCTAAGTCCTTTCGTATCCCTTCTAAACCCTCTTGGATTTTCCGTCCTTCTTCCTCCGTGAGAACGCCGACCTTGGAAAGCATTTTCACATGGGCAAGGGAGCCCTCCAGGTCCTCCATGGCCAAACGCTTATCAAAGGGGAGAGAGGCGTTAAAGGCCTGCGCCAACTCATCCACGTTTTCCGTAAATCTTCCACCCCATAATTTCATCCGCTACTCCTTTACATCCATTTTTTCCACTTCCAGTCCCCGTTTTCTTCCTCTGGGAAGTCTACCGGTATAAACCTTTACCGGATAGGGACTGTGGCCTCTTTTCCGGCTTCTTCCGTTGGGAATATTGTCATGGGGAATCTTCACCCGCAGGTTCTCTGCCCCGGAACGCTGCTCCAAGCTTTTTGGTGCCGGCCCCAGCTTCTTCCGAATCAAGAGAAATGCCGCGAAGAAAAGGATTGCCGTAAAGCTTAGCAAAAGCCCGAATCGCCAACCCTCCGGCGTATATTGTAAACGAACGGTGTGCTGTCCTTCCGATACGGGAACGCCTAAAAATCCTGTAAAGACTGCCTCCGGCTCCACCTTATTTCCATCTACCGTGACCTTCCAGCCCGGATCATAAGGAATACTGAAGAAAATCTTGCCCTCTTCCTTGGCCTGCACCGTACCTTCTATCGTTCTTGTATTCATTTTACCAAGCTTAAATCCTCGTCCGGACAGAGCCTCCACAAAATCGGAAAGCACCTCATAATGAAAACGATATACGGTGGCATCCATGCTCTGCCCCTCCGTCTTGGAGCTGAGCTTTACTTCCGTTCCGGCGGAAAGATAGCCTAAATCCAGCAAATATCCTCTATCCACATGGTCATAGCTTTTTTCCCTCTCCGGAAATTGCACCTTGACCTCTTCCACCTTCGTGTTATTCACATAGGCAAAATAGTGCCCTTCCTCTGTAGCAGTAAAGCTGTAATCCTCTCCTTCTCTTTCACCAAGAATGGTTTCTAAAGCATTTTCCCCTGTAATAGATTCGGAAATACTGTTTTGCACCAGCGCCGGAGTTCCCGCCTTTTCATTCCACTGATTCAGCTCCTCTTCGCTTAAAGCAAAGCCAACAGGTAGAACTTGGGTGTTTTCATAAAGACGATAGTCTCCCTCTCCTGTCCAATAAGCCAGCCCCTGTTCCTCCGCATTCTTCAATTCTTCCTTGGTAATCAGATATTTGACCGAAAGAAGACTGTTCATCAAGGGTGTGGCCCCGTTAATCGCGTAAGCGTTGGTGGAAGCCTCCATTCCTAAGAGAGTATAAACCTCCGACATTTTCCCGTAGGCTGTGGAGGAGAAAATAGAGGCACTGGGATACTGCATAAGCGCCCCGTCATCCTTAGTTTTACGATCCGCCCTATCCACACGGTAAAAATCGGAATCCTCCAGCTTGACTTCCGAAAGCAGGGTAGCCGTTTCCTTCTGTCCCTCCAGATAATTCGCCCGATTGGTGGTGGGCACGGAGGTCACCGCCATATTTGCCGTAGCCTCTATAAAGCAGAGGGCAAGCAAGGTATAGAAAAAGCTTCTTGGGGTAAATGCTTTTTTCTCCAGCACGAAGAGAAGATAGTACAAAAAGCTGAAGAGCATGCCCAGATAGAACACAGACCAATGAAAGCCCTCCACCGTAATCAGCTTCTGACACAGAAGCGCAAAAACAAAGCAGAGGAAGAAGGAAAGACTGTAGTCCTTTTTCGTATTCCCTTTCCGTTTCACCATAAGCTCCGCTCCCTGGGTAAGGATCAGGAAAATGTATAAAAAGCTCTGTCTTGCAGGCAGGCTGTTGGGATAATGAAAGCCATGCCAGATAAAATTCAAAACATTGATGGAAAAGCTTAAAAAGAAGAAAATACTCAGGATGGCGTAAAAGCATTTTCTGGAAAGGGAAATGCTTTGATTTCGGTAATACAGGGGCAACAAAAAGAGCAGCAAGGTTCCGGCATAAATATTAGGCCAATGCTTTAAGCCCTGCTCCGTTTCCACAAAGGCAAACTGTCTGGCCAGCATATCGATGATGCCAAAATATTGGGTAAAGGTCTTCGGAAAGGAAATGCTGGAAGAAGCGGTAAAACGCAGGGCAAAATAAGCCGGGAGCAGAAAAACCGCCGCCATTGCCCCGGCCAAGAAGGAATAAAGACCGAAGCGAAAAAGAATGAGAAAAATCCCCTGTCTTCTTTCCCGAAGGATAAAGAAAAATTGGAACAGAAAATATACCACCAAAAACAGGCAGATCATAATACTGATGTAATAATTGGAAAGAATGGACAGAGCCAGGCTTACCGTATACAGTCCAACCTCTCCCCTTTCCATCATTCGCTCCAAGCCCAGAAGAATCAGAGGAAAAAGCAGTACACAATCCAGCCACATTACATTCCAGGAATAGGCCGCGATATAGCCGGACAGGGCATAAAGCAGGGCGAAGATTATAAAGTAGGGACTGTTTTTCTGAAAATGATAGCGAAAATACAAGGAAGCCGTAGCGCCCGCCAGTGCAATTTTCAGAAGCACCAAATAGCTTACATACTCAATCACCAAGCCCTTAGGAAATAGCAAAATAAACCAATTCAGCGGACTGGCCAGATAGTAGGCAATCAGAGCAATAAAATTGCTGCCAAGACCTATATGAAAGCTATAGAGTAAAGATTCCCCGGATTGCAGCTTTCTTTGAAATTCCTGAAAAAAGGGAGCGTACTGGTGATATAAGTCCGTACGCAAAAAGCTTTCTTTTCCAAAAGGAAATATGCCCTTTGCCACAAAAATTCCCAGCATGGCCAGAAGGGGGAGCAGGAATGAAATGATTTCCTGCTTTCCCAAACGGATTTTCTCGAAAGCGCTTCTCTCTTTATTCATGGCATCTTCTCCTTACTTAAAAATCAAAAATTTGCTGGCAAAGTAATTTCCCACCAGATTAATGACCGAACTTCCCAGCCATCCCAAGCCATGGGAAAAATGCAAAATATCCACAAAAAATACCAGCAGGAAAAAACTGGCTATGCCGGAAAACACCCTCAGGGAAAAGAAAGAAATAAATTCCTGAATTCCCTTCTTTTCCGTTTTTTGAAAGACAAAAAACTTATTTCCGTAGTAGGCAAAGACCACCGCCAAGAAGAAGGCCACACCATAGGAGATTTTATAGGAAAAGAAGGGAGAAATTGATTGCTTTTGCAAAAGAAGATCCAGAACATGATAAATCACGTAATTCACTAAAGTGGTGAGAACTCCCATTACAAGATATCGTATACTTTCTAATAATTGCTTATTCATTATATTTTTTAACACCTTAAATTCTATTCTTAGTTTTTGAACATGCCTAGTATACGAAAAGAGGGAGGGGAAAGCAAGAAGGGATAGGGAAGTCCGGGAAAATAATACTGTAGGCAAGAAGAGAAAATAATACGCTATAAAAAACAGCTTTGGTACAGGGGCTAAGATTGTCCCTGCGCCAAAGCTGTTTTTATATAAGTATCTTTTGTATCGCTGTTTTGGTAAAGCTGCGTATCCCTTACTTTCTTACAGCCTCTAGCTTTCTACCATCTTTTCTTACCGACTTCTCCATCTACTCTATGCTCTAGCCGGCCTTCTTGGGAGAATGGGCATGGATTCTTTCTTCCACTTCTACTCTGGGAATGCTGAGAGGAATGGAAAGCTCCTCATAAAGAATATCCTCTGCCTGCTCCATAAAGTGTAAGTCTAAAAGGGTGAGTTTTTTCCCCTGTCTTGCCCGTTCCACTCTTCTTTCCATCAAGGTCTTAATCACCTGTAACAGCGCATCCGGCGCACAGCTTTTGATGCTGTCTCTGCAATTCTCTTCCCGCTGTTTCGGCGTCTTACATTGTAAAGCATGAATGTTCTCCACACCAAGCATAAAGCTTTCCGCCTGCTCTCTGGTCATTACCGATCGCATATTGGTCTTGCCTGCCTCTACCGGAGCATATACGGCACCATCCGGTTTCTTTACTGCCTGCAAGATATAATATTCTTTGTCTTTTGGAATTCCTTCTAAATTCAGGTGTGTCGTTCCGATAATCTTATGGACACCCTTACAGCCATAAACCACATACGTGCCTGACTGGTACATTTTCTCCTCCTATTCTATTGAGATAATTACGAATCTATTAAAAACTAGTTTTCATTGTAGCATTCTCCCAATAGGATTACCAGCATTTTGCACGATTTATAAATTTTTTGTCTGACTTAAATAAAAAGAATTTATAAGCAATCGCTTTTTTATGCGTTTTTCTTTTTTACTTATGATAAGGCTCCCCTGCATTAATACGGAAGGCTCTGTATATTTGCTCTAAAAGAATCACCCGCATAAGCTGGTGAGGGAAGGTCATGGCAGAGAAGCTTAAAGAATAGTTGGCTCTGGAAAGGACAGAGGGGGCCAGACCCAGGGAGCCTCCAATCACAAAGCAAAATTCACTTTCTCCATGAAGGGCCTGCTTTTCCAAAAATTTGGCAAAGGCTATGGAATCCAACTCCTTTCCCAGGATGGCCAAGGCAATCACAAAGGCACGATCCGGAATTTTACTAAGAATTCTTTCTCCCTCCTTCTCCAAAACCTGTAAAACCTCCGTTTCACTGGCTTCTTCCTTGGTCTTTTCATCCGCCACTTCAATAATTTCCCATTTACAATAGGAAGAAAGGCGCTTTCCGTATTCAGAAAGTGCCTCTCGATAAAACTTCTCTTTGATTTTTCCAACCGCAATAATTTTAATGGTCATAGTGTCCCAACTCTGTTTTTTACTTTGCTTTTACTCTGTTTTTTACTCTATTTTTCTCGACATTATTCTCTATCTACGCTCTGTAGGAAGTACGCGAATACAGGATATTCTATATTCTTTAGACTCTGCCTCTTGGATACTTCGTCACATCAAAGGAAATCAGCTTCTTATCCGCATAGCCCAGAGCGTCAAAGTAATAGTTCTTCCCCTCAATCAGATAGGAAATATTGGTTTCTCCCTCGGCCTGTACCATGCCTCTGGGGCGTCCCTGCTCATCCTTTTCAAAGTAGAAAGTGTGGAACTTTCCATTTTCATCCGGAATGCTTGCCCATCCTGTTAGAACTACCCCTGCAGTATCGCTGTTTTGCTCTTTATTGTCGTACTGGGCGAAAAACCAGTGGCTGTCCTCGTTAAACCAGCCTTCAGCCATCTTTCCTTCAGCATTAAAGTAATAAAAGCGTTCTCCAATCTGTACCCAACGATCCTTGGCGTACTTCCAGGACTTAGACTTTACGTCCAGGTACAAAAGCTTCCAGGCACTGTCTTCCTTTTCCCAGATATAGGCTGTGGTGCTTCCCTTCTTCACCCCGGTAAGCTCTTCCTTGGTGGCTGCCCTTTCCTCGGCATGTCCCTGAAAACTCTGAAAAGAAAAGAGGAACAAGAAGGAGAAAAGCAGGAGCAAGGTGCCCCATACTCTTCTCTTCTTTTCCTCTACCGTTGTTCTCTCTGCTTTACACATAAAACCTCCCGTCTACTCGGGAAGTTAAAGCTTAGGAAAGAGCCTTCTTTCTTTCCAGAACCTGCTCAAGCATCTGTCTATACTTCATAGCCTTTTCTTCCTCCTCCTGCACCTTTTCCTTCGGTGCCTTGGACAGGAAGCGCTCATTCTTTAACATTCCCTCTGCACGTTGAATTTCTTTCTTCAGCCTCTCCTCTTCCTTCTCCAAACGCTCTCTTTCCTGATCCAAATCCACCAGATCAGAGAAGGGAAGGAAAATGTTGGCCTTCGGTATCAAGACAGAAACAGCATTTTCAGGAATACCTGTTCTGTCCTGCTGTATTATAACATCCTGTGCATAAGCAAGGGTAGCAAAGAATACCTTACTATGTGTAAACGTTTTTCTTAATCCCTCGTCCTCGCTTACGAAGAAAACCGTAGCCTTTTTGGATGGGGGAACATTCATTTCCGTACGAATATTTCGGATGGCGCGAACCGCTTCCTTGATGGTCTCTCCCTCTTTTTCCGCCTCGGAAAAGTCCAGTTCTTCCGCAAAAACAGGCCAATCCGACAGCATCAGCATCTTCTCTTCGCCCGGGAATAAAGACTTCTCCGTATCGTAAATCTCTTCCGTAATGAAGGGGCAGAAGGGGTGCAACAAACTTAAGGAAGTTTTCAAAACCTTTAAGAGAGTCCAAAGAGCAAGAGTCTTACTCTCTCCACCCTCACTGTACAATCTGGGCTTCACCATCTCGATATACCAGTCACAGAACTCTTCCCAGATAAAGTTTTGAATCTTATCCAGGGCGATTCCCAGGTCAAAGGACTCTAAGTTTCTGGTCACCTCGGAAACTGTGTGGTTACACTTGGAAAGAATCCACTGATCCGCAAGAGCCAAATTCTTCGGAAGCACGGAAAGCACTTCTTCCAGACTTGCTTCCTTCTTTCCTACTAAAGAGAGAAGGGCTTCTTTCTCCTCTTCCTTTACATTCATAAAGAGGAAACGGGAAGCATTCCAAACCTTATTCATAAAGTTTCTGCTGGCTTCCACACGGCTATGATAGAAACGCATATCATTTCCGGGAGCATTTCCGGTAAGAAGCGTCATTCTCAAGGCATCTGCCCCGTAGGTACCGATGATTTCCAAAGGATCAATTCCGTTTCCTAAGGACTTACTCATCTTTCTTCCCTGATCATCCCGGACAAGACCGTGAATCAGTACCTTCTTAAAAGGTGTCTTTCCGGTCTGCTCAATTCCGGAGAATACCATTCTGACTACCCAGAAGAAAATGATGTCATAGCCGGTAACCAGCACATCCGTAGGATAGAAATACTTGTAATCCTCTGTCTCCTCCGGCCAGCCCAAAGTCTCAAAGGGCCAAAGGGCACTGGAGAACCAGGTGTCAAGAGTATCCTCATCCTGACGAAGGGATGCACTCTTACACTTTGGACAGCACTCCGGCTTTTCCAAAGATACGATTAGCTCTCCGCAGTCCTCACAGTAGTAAGCAGGAATGCGGTGTCCCCACCAAAGCTGACGGGAAATACACCAATCCTTGATATTTTCCAGCCAATGCAGGTAGGTCTTACCGTAGTTTTCCGGAACAAATTCCAAATCTCCCTTGTTCAGCGCTTCGATAGCAGGCTTTGCCAGCTCTTCCATCTTCACAAACCACTGGGGCTTTACCATAGGCTCAACGGTGGTTCCGCAACGATCATGCACACCTACATTGTGGCTGTGGGGCACTACCTTCTTTAAGAGTCCCTGCTTCTCTAAATCCTCCACCATCTTCTTTCTGGCTTCATAGCGATCCATGCCGTTATAGGGGGAGCCTTCACAGAGAATCTTGGCATCATCCGTTAAGATATTTAAAACCTCTAAGCCGTGTCTTTCTCCTACAAGGAAGTCGTTGGGATCATGGGCAGGAGTAATCTTTACACAACCGGTTCCGAATTCCTTATCCACATAGGCATCTGCAATCACCGGAATCACTCTGTCTGTCAAAGGAAGATGCAGCTGTTTTCCTACGATATCCTTATATCTTTCATCCTCCGGGTTTACAGCCACAGCCATATCCCCTAAGAGCGTTTCCGGTCTGGTGGTAGCAACCTCCACAAAACGGCCTTCCTCTCCCACAACGGGGTAAAGGATGTGCCAGAAGGAGCCTTCCTGCTCCTCATGCAAAACCTCCGCATCGGAAATGGAGGTATTACAAACCGGACACCAGTTAATCATTCTGGAGCCGCGGTAAATCAAGCCCTTCTTATACAGGCGGACAAAGGTCTCCAGCACCGCATGGGAGCAGCCCTCGTCCATGGTAAAACGGAGACGATCCCAGTCTGCGGAGGAGCCCATCTTATGGAGCTGGTTTACAATACGATCCTCGTATTCTTCCTTCCACTTCCAGGCCTCCTTTAAGAAGCCTTCTCTTCCCAACTCCCACTTATCAATGCCCATATCCTTCAGCTTATTGATAACCTTTACCTCGGTGGCAATGGCTGCATGGTCCGTTCCCGGCTGCCACAAGGCCTCAAAGCCCTGCATTCTCTTAAAACGAATCAGGGTATCCTGTAAAGCATTGTCCAGGGCGTGTCCCATGTGCAGCTGCCCGGTAACATTGGGAGGCGGCATCATAATGGTAAAGGGCTTCTTATTAGGATTTACCTTTGCGGCGAAGGCATTTCCCTTCAGCCACTTTTCGTAGATACGATCCTCTACCTCTTCCGGATTGTATTGTTTTGCAAGTTCTTTCATTTTCCCCTCCTGTACTAGGCTCTACCACGTATTTCTTCTTTCCAGGCTTCCAGCTTCTTCTCCGCTTCTTGGAAAAATGCCTCTTCTCCCTCGTTATAGGCATTCTTCAGCTCTAAAATTCCTTCTGCCTGATCCGCTTCTTCCAAAACCTCTTCCCACTCTGCCTGCCATTCCCTGACCAGGTCTTCCTCTACCCCCTGCCAAAGCTCCTTATACCGATCCTTCGGAAAGGTAATCTGAGACAGGAAATACAGTCTTCGTAAAGCGGCCTTATCCTGATTTTTTTTATACAATTTCGCAAAAGCATCCCCTGCTCTTTGAAACTGCTTTAGATAAAGGTAGGACTCTGCAATCTTACGAAGCCTTCTGCCATTTTCCTCCAAATGATATGCGTCCTGATAGGCATCCAAGGCCTTTCTGTATTTTTTTAAGGAAAAGAAGCTGTCTCCCATCCTTTCCTTCCGTTCCGGCTCGGACAAAGCCTGAATCCTTCTAAGCTCTAAGGAAAAATCCTCCAGCTCTCTCTCCGTAAAATAGGAGCACTCCCGAAGCAGACGGAAAAGCAAACGCTCCTCCCGCTCTCCCATGTCCTTTAACTGCTTCAGCTTTTCGGAAAGCATGGGGCGGTTTAAGCCGGTACTGACCCATTCCAAAAGGCGATGATCCACAAAATGCTCCGGAATCAGGAGGGGATACTTCCCCACCGCATAACAAAGCTCCTCCAAGGAATAGATGGAAATATCCAATCGCTCATAATAATAGGGAAATGTAGCTTCTTTTTGACATAAAATCACTGCCATACTTTACTCCTTTCCCAAACTGATTCGCTCTTCAATCACCATACCGGAGGCAGGGTGCAAGTCTCCCAATCCCTTGTCCTCCACCCGAATCAAAATAGTGGAAGCATCCACAAATCGACTCTTTAAAGAGAGCTTCGTGCAACGCTCCTCTCTCTTCGGAAAGCCTTCCAGCAGCATCCGAAGCTGCCTTCCCTTGCTTCCCACGAAGGGCTGCACCGTAAAATCAATATAATCCTGCCGATCCGGTAGTAGCAAAAGCTCCTCTTCCTTTTCCAGCCAGGCATCTCCCGCCTTTGCCAGATAATAGGGAAATTCCCTTTCCTTCTGACTCACCCGGAGGGAAACATCATAAGCCACCCTGGTTTCACAAAGAAGAAGATACTCCTCCTCTTCTCCTCTTCCCAAAAGCTTGGCATATTCCAAAGCCCCGATGGCAAAGAGGAAGGATTCCACACAAACTCTTCTTCCCTTTAAAAGCTTCTTCATAAAGCCCGGAGCAAATTCCGTACTTTCAAAGCCCTTTCCGGACAAAAAGAAGGCACTGTAGACCTTCCCTCTGGTAATTTTATCGCTAAGCCCGGAAAGAATCTGGTCTGCCATACGCTTTCCCTGGGGCTTTTCCATAATGTCGAAGGAAATGGCCTCCGGCTGGGCTTCCCCGGCGGAGATGGCATACTTCTTCGCCCCCTTGGACACCTGCATTTCATAGTAGTGAAGCACCTGGTTGGAAAATTCAAACATGCCCACCAATCGGTTATAGAGGGTTTTATCCTGCCGTAAAAGGTAGTGGGCAAAGGCCTCGGTGTGGCTGATGCACTGCACGGAATATTCCTCTCCGAAAAGCTTTTCCAAAAGCTCCTTTAATCTTTTGAAGAGCTCCGGCTCTCCCTCCCGAAGGGTAAGGACTAAAGTATCCTTTCCCTCTTCCTCCGGAAGCTCCTTTTCCTCTATCCGCTTCTCTCCTTCTTTCAGCAGGGAACGAAGGAAGATAGACAGAAGCTCCTCCGCCTCATAGCACTGCCCTTCAATGGTGGCACTGCCCTTTTTCTTAAACAGGGACAAAAGCTTATCCACCAGCACTACTCCTCCGGTGAGATTCTTCTTATAAGCTTCTTCTCCAATGGAGAACTCTGTCCCTCGCTTCTCTCTACAAAGAAGGGTAGGAAAGCGATATGTATATTCTTCCTGATATAGGGAAATGTCGGTATAATCATCCCCTAAACTAATGCCAATGCTTTTCACAAATACCTCTTTCTCTTACTCCTCCAGTAATTTCGATAAAGCAATTTCCTTCTTGCCGTACTCTTCCATCATTTCCAGTAAAGGCTCTGCCTGCTTCTCCGTCATCAGCTCACACATCCGACAAAGCTTGGTATAGGCATCCTCTCCGGCATAGGATTTCTCGGAGTCCTCCTTCTTCAGGGTGGACTGATACAATAGCGTGTCCTCTTTTCCCAAAGTAAAGCGATATTCCATGCTTTCTCCCGGGAAAAGCAGGAAGGATGCAGTGTAAATGCCGTGATAGCACTCCTGTAATTCCTCTCTGTGGAACTCTTCTTCTCCCTGATTTCTGATAGACAGGAAAGGCTTTTCCTCTTCTCTTCCGTGATACTCCAGGACGGATTTTTCTAATATTTCATTGGGCAGGGAAACAAATTTTCCCAGCTCCTTGGTATAGCTGAAAATCAAAGATTTTTCCAAAAGAATCGGCAGGAAGGCGTTAAGCTCCTCCAGCTCTTCCTCCTTAAGCTCCTTTCTCTTGGAGAAAGAAAGACTCAATGCCAAAAGATAAAGCACCGGCACTCTTTCCTTATGGCTTTCTCCCCGAACCTCCTCAAAAATCCGCTGCATAATCCATTCTTTTTCCGGCTTCTGTCCCAGAAAGACAGAGGCGGAATAAGCTGTAAAAAAGGCACGAAGAAGCAAAGGATCCGCTCCCCCGTAACGAGTATAGAGGGCAAAAATCTCTTCGCTTTCCTTTCGTTTTTCCGTGAAAAGGCTCTGGGCCAAAAGTCGCTCTCCCATGTTTAAGAAGGAGGAAGAAGGAATCTTCGCCTTCTGCTGCTTCCTTTGGTCTGCTGCCCGCATCATTTGCAGCATCTCTTCCGTGGTACCGTTATATTCCTCCAAAAGGAAATGAAGAATACTGTCCTTTTCCAGCTTGGAAAGAAAGGCTTTTTCCGAAAGATACAAAAGCATCTCCCTTTCCTCTTCTCCATAGACCTTCTCTCCCCGGGTCTCAGAAAGAGCTCCCTCTAAAAATGCTTCCAATGCTCGCTTATCCAGGGAAAGGTAGGGATAGGCAATGAGATATTCCAAAGCCTTGTCATAATCCCCCCGATAAATCAGGGCACTAAGCACATCCTCCTTCTCTTCCTTCTTTAAAGCCCCAAAGGGAAGGGCATGGAGAAAGTCCAGATTCTCCTTCGGGAACTCTACTCCCTCCGCCTTCTTATGATAGGAAAGAATCAGATGCAAAATCTTCATCCGAAAATACAGGGTAAAATCCTCATAGGAAAAAGCCTTTTCCATGAGTTCCAGGTCCTTACTGTCGGAAATTCCCTTTTCCACCAGGCTAAGAGTCTTCCGAATCAGGAAAATGCCCTTGTCCTCAGAGAGGCTTTGGCATTTCTTCTCCAATTCCGCCTCTTCCATCAGTCTGGTCTTTCTGTGGGGTACCCGACTGTAACGGTTTCCTAAGGCATCCTGGAAAAGCAGAATCATATTGGGAAGGGGCATGGGCACTGTACAAAATCCCCCCTTCACCGGGAAGGAACATTCCCTGCGCAAAGCAGGGTGAGTCAGTACCAGACGCTCAATACTCTGATCCTCCACCTCCACCAGATAGCTGTTTAAAATCTTCGGAAGGAACTCCGCCATCCTTTCATCAATCATTTCCGGTAGAATCAGCTTGCTATACAACAAAGCCAGCTCCTCATTGACTTCCCCCCGCAAAAGACAGGCAATAGCATAGTCCTGCATCGGCCTTGCAAAGTGGGAGAAAATCTCGGAACCTTCCTGGAAATTCTTCAAAATATTATAATAAAGAGGAAGCTTAATTCCCTCTTCTAAACGATATTCATAGGAGAAGTAGAGATATACCCCCTTGGGTAATTCTTCTGAATAGCCCATAGGCATAGCATAGAGAAGGTTCTCATATAGTTTTGTAATCTTAACATTCTCCTCTACACCCTTTTTATAAAGGGCAAAGGCGCTAAGACTCCAATCTCCTCTGTGGATGCACTCCGTAATCTTTTCTTCCAGGCTTGCATCCTCCGGAAAGTGGAGAACCTCTTCCCTTTCCTCCCGTCTTTGGTAGGGAAGCACCTCCCGCCTCATAGCATTCTTCGGGCGATGAGAGAAATAGGTCAAAAACTCCTCTAAAGCAAGGGTTCTGTCCCCGCAGGACTTTAAAAGCTCATAGAGTCTGAGGGCGGTAATATCCTGAAAAATCGGGGCTTCCAAAAAATCGCTGTAATCAAAGATTCTGCCGCAAGCCTTTCTGTCCTCCTCCGCCATGTGTTGCAAATGAGAAAAGTCCTTAATCTCATGGATTTGCTTTGCAGAGGGCTGTTTTTCCACCACAAAGGAATAGGGAATCCGTTTCTCTCCCCCATTGTAGACAAAGCAAAGCTCCCCTTTGATTTCTTCTTCATCCCCCAGGTTCTTCGTATCAATGGTAAAGCTTACCTTGGTACGTACACCTCCAAAGGCGGATTTATGCAGGGTTAGATAGGGTCCCTTGGCATAGACCAGGCCACGCATGGCAACGCCATTTACCGACTGCAAAAAGATTTCAAATGTTCGACTTTCCCGATAAGGAATTACAGCCATAATCTGCTCAACAGAAAAATGCAGGGAAGGGATTCCTTCCTCGATAATTCCTCTGGCTAACTTATTGATTTTTTCTCTCATAGCAAACTCTCCATAGGGCTTTATTTTAGCACAGGAAGCCCTTTCGAGAAAGACAGAATTTTCCATTAACGCTTCCTTCTATTGCAACTAGGCTTACAATTCTGTTAAACTAATTCCAATCTTTGCTTTTTTCTCTTTCAGGCTCAGGCTTTTCTTTTCGGAAAGGCAATTTCCTTAGAGCAGTATAGCGTATTTCTTAGAAAAAAGCGCATTTTGCAAAGATTTATATTCTGAACAAGACGGAAACTCCCAAAAAACAGAAACTCCCATTTTTATGGGATAAAGAAAGGAATTTATGGCTACAGAAGCATTGACCCAATACAAACTGATGATTCTTTACTTACTCCATTCCGTAAAATACCCCCTAAGCAACAGTCGGCTTAGCGGATTTTTTTTAGAAAATGAATATACCACCTATTTCACTTTACAGCAATGCATCAATGATTTGGAGGAGGCTTCTCTCATTTCCGCAGAGCACAGCCAAAGCACCACCCGCTACGAAATCACGGAAGAGGGCAAGCAGACATTAAATTTCTTTTCCCAGGATATCCCGGAGCTGGTGCGGGAGGACATGGACCTCTTTCTTTCCAAAAACAAAAGCCGCCTGCAAAGTGAGGCGGCCCTATATTCCGATTATTCGGAGACAGACACAAAGGAGTACCTTGTGCAGCTGGAAATTCGGGAAAATCGCACCCTACTCTGTAGAGTGGAGCTTACGGTTCCCGATGAAGAAAGCGCCAAGGCTCTCTGCTTAAAATGGGAGGCCAAGCACCAAAAGGTCTATACCTACCTTTTACAGGAATTTTTAGGGGAAGACTAGCTTTTAAGCCTGTCCTTCCTTCTTATCCTTTAAAAGCTTTTCCACACTCACCAGCTTTACACAGAGGGTGAAAAGCTCGGAGGCAATACGCAGATCCTCCAATGGTGGGTAAGTCGGAGCAATACGGATATTGCTGTCATTGGGATCCTTCTTGTAGGGGAAGGCGGAACCCGCGGGAGTCAGCTTTACGCCGGCCTTCTTACACTTATCCACTACAGCCTTTGCACAGCCGGGAAGGGTTTCGAAGCTGATGAAATATCCCCCCTTCGGCTTAGTCCATTCTCCCACGCCGGTTCCTGCAAGGTTCTTCTCGAAAATATCCTCTACCATCTCAAACTTGGGACGAAGAATATTGGCATGCTTCTGCATGTGCTTCACCATACCGTGAATATCCTGGAAGAAACGAACATGACGTAGCTGGTTTACCTTATCGTGTCCGATGGTCTGGTACTGTACCTGCTTCTTAATGTCTTCCAGGTTGTTTAAGCTGGTTGCCATGGAAGCAATGCCGGAGCCCGGGAAGGAAATCTTGGAGGTGGAAGCAAACTTATACACCAAATCCGGATGCCCTGCTCTCTTACACTCCGCCAAAATCTCAATCAAATAATCCTGCTCATGGTCATAAAGGTGATGCATACCATAGGCATTGTCCCAGTAGATACGGAAGTCTCTGGCTGCCGGCTTCAGGCGGGCAAAACGGCGTACCGTCTCATCGGAATAGCTATAGCCCTGAGGATTGGAGTACTTCGGCACACACCAGATTCCCTTAATCGCCTCATCGGAAGCTACCAGCTCCTCCACCATATCCATATCCGGGCCCTGCTCCGTCATGGGTACCGGAATCATTTTAATCCCAAAGTACTCGGTAATCGCAAAGTGACGGTCATAGCCCGGAACAGGGCAAAGCCACTTTACCTCATCCAGCTTACACCAGGGGGTACTTCCCATAACACCGTGGGTCATGGAACGGGAAATGGAGTCATACATAACATTCAAAGAAGAGTTTCCGAAAATGAGGATATGATCCGGATGATTTTCCATCATATCGGAAAGAAGCTCCTTGGCCTCTGCGATACCATCCAATACACCGTAATTTCGAACATCTACACCTTCGCTGGAATACATATCCGCATTGCTGTCCAGAGCATCCATCATGTCATTGCTCAAATCCAGCTGCTCTCTACAGGGCTTTCCTCTACTCATATCCAGATTCATATCCATGGTCTGGTAGCGCCTGTACTCGTCCTTTAATTCCGCTCTTAAGGCTTCCAACTCCTCTACGGATAATTCCTCATATCTTGCCATATTTGCACCTCTTTCTCCTACTTGCTTTCCCGTTTTTTTCTTCGCCATCTGCTACTCTCCTTTGGGCATAAGTATACGAGAAAAAAGTATACTCTCCTTTTCCTGTCCTCGCAAGAAATTTTCCATGTCTACGGCTTTGATTTCCACATGTACAGTTTCAATTTCTATTCTACTGTTTCAAATCCAATAGCCAGTCTCTTGCATTCAGAATCTTTATACCATCTATATCCATTGGAGGGTCATCGTCCAATGTAAGGATTACCTTGGGATAGTCGTCCTGAAGCATTCGCAGCGGTCTTAATTCTCTATTCAAGGTAGCTTCTTCTCTTACCGTCAAAGCCACCTGATAATAATGATTGCCGTCCTGATTCTGTGCGACAAAATCCACTTCAAAGCTATCTACCTTTCCCACATACACATCATAGGATCTGCGAAGCAGTTCCAAATAAATGATATTTTCCAATATATGGCCTGCATCCATGGCTTGTTTGCCCAGAAGCATATATCGAAGACCAATATCTACCACATAGTATTTATCCAAGGTCTTAAGGTACTGTTTCCCTTTGATATCAAAGCGTTTAGCCTGATAAATGACGTAAGATTCCTTCAAAGCCGCAAGATATTTTTCTATCGTTTTAGAATCAATCTTTCGACCGTCGGAAGTCATGGTATCCGCTATTTTCTTGGTGGAGAAGGGATTCCCGATATTGTCAAAAATAAACTTCAAAACACTTTGAAGCATCATGGAATCCGTCACCTGTTTCCGATTCATGATATCTTTAATTACTATCGTATTGTAGATACTTTCCAAGTAATCTCTGATGATATTGGGTTCGGAATCCAATGCTAAAGCATAGGGAAAGGAACTGCTTAACAAGTAATCGGTATATTTTCTTGCTCTGTCTTCATAGCCCCCCTTTGCCAGACAATATTCCTTAAAAGACAGAGGAAGCATCTCAATCTGGATATATCTTCCGGAAATCAGGGTAGCTATCTCACTGGAAAGCATATAGGCATTGGAGCCGGTCACATACAAATCTATATCCGGGTTTAACTGTAGACTATCCAATACTTTAGGAAACTGATCTACATTTTGAATTTCATCCAGAAAAATATAAGTCTTACTGTTTTTCTTTAAATTCTCTTTAATATATTTATGAAGACTTCTATAATTATTCAAGTCCTCATACTCTAGGTCCTCAAAGTTAATAAAAATAATTTGGGATTGATCAACCCCTTGCTCTAACAGCCAATCTTGGAACTGGAGCAGTAGCGTTGATTTTCCGCATCTTCTTATTCCGGTCACAATCTTGATAATGTGTTTATCCTTGAGAGCCTTTAGTTTATTCAGATATTCTTCTCTTATAATCACCCCGGCACCTCCCTTCCTGTAGAGAATAGCATCCTTTCTATAGAAAGTAAAGTTTTTGGATTTAATTCCAAAAACTATTTATTTTGTGATAGTTTTTGGAATGCATTCCTAAAAGTTTTTTGGTTCTAATATTTTTTTGAATCTACTCCATAAATAATTGAGTTTTGACTACGGATTTTTGACACTAAAAAAGGAGCTATAAAATAATCAAGTTTTACATAGACTCTATGCAAGATAGAAAACTTCTCCGATTATTCTCCAGCTCCTTTTGAAATAGTGTGCTTTTCTTAATTGCTTCCTTCTGTTGTCTCTGTAGTCTCCGTTGTTTCCTGCTTTTCCGTAATTCCCGCTTTTTCTTTCAACAACGGATTCTTCTCCAAGGCTTCCATACGGTTTTTCAGAAAGCTAAGCTCCCTTTTCGCATCCTCATCTCCCGGATAACGGGTACAGTATTGCTGAAAGGCTTCATAAGCTTCCTGCCATTTGGCGGTCTTCTCCAGATATACCGCCCCGTCAAAAAGATATTCCCTATCTTCTTCCAGCCCCTTTTCTTTGATTTCTGAAAGGAGCTTCTCCGCATCCTCCAGCTTATTGTCATTCAAAGCAGTTCCCAGCTCCTGAATCAGCTTTTTTCCGGCAATTCTCTCTTCCAGCAGGGGCAAATCTTTTTTCGCCAAGGTCTTGTAACTTTGCAGGCTTTCCTCCGCATCGGAAATATTCCCCAATTGAATTTCCGCCTCAATCTTATAAGCGAGAATGTCCATTTGCAAAGCGGAGACCTGCCCGTTACTTTTCTCCAAGGCCAGATTAAAGTTTTCCAATGCCGTCTTTCCGTCTCCCCGTTCCAGAGCTTCGATTCCCAGAAGACGATATTCCTTCGCCTTATTCTTACAGGCAAAAAGGCTTAAAGAGAGAAGGAGAAAGAGTAGCAGAAAAGAGCTTAAGCTTTTTCCTTTTTTGTTCTTCCTTTTTTGCATTTTCCCCTCCTATTATGCCTTCCCGGTGGTGCCAAAACCCCCACGGTCTTCGTTATCCAGATGATCCACCTCAATAAAATGCACCTCCGGCTGGTGAGGCATCAAGCGGAACTGTCCGATTCGATCATTGATATGAATTTCCGTATCTCGCATGGCTAAGATAGGCATATGGATAATGTCATTGTCACCGCAGAAGGATTCATCCACCACTCCCATGGCATTGGTTTGCAAAATCCCGAAGTTCTTATAGGCCGAGCTTCTGGGAACAATCAGCATTTCATAGCCCTTGGGAATTTCCACGGAAATACCCATACTGATTAGGCGGTATTCTCCCTGCTTCATACTGACATTTTCCGCTACCCGTAAATCAATCCAGTCACTTTTTCCGTCAATGTAGCGAAGCTTTTCCAGCTCCTTTACATGATATTTGATTTTTAACTTAGCCTCCACTTGCATTTCTCCTTTCTCCAGGAATTTCTTTGCACTCCCTTTTCTTCTCTATAACAGTTTCTTAACGGCTTTCTACGGCAGGTTCCCCTTGCAGGGAGAAGGTTTAAGTCTTTCGATTCTTCTTCGAGTTCCGGCTCCCGAATCTCTTCTAAGTCCTCTTCTGGCTCCGGTTCCACATCAGTCTCTGATTTATCTTCGGTTTCCGAGTTCTCGAATACTTCGTTGTCTTCTTCCAGCTCTACTTCCTTCTCCGCCTCTAATTCCATAAGATAAGCTTCGATAAAGCTTTCTTCCTCTTGCAAAAGGTCCCTGCCTACTGTTCCGGGTCCAATGCCTTCGCGTCCTCCTGCCCTTCTGTACTTTCTTCCGCTTCTTCTTCCGCTGTTTCTTCCGCTTCTTCCGCTTCTTCCGCTTCTTCCGCTTCTTCCGCTTCTACCTCCGCCTCATCCGCAGCTTCTTCCAATTCTTTTTCTTCTTCGCTTTCCGCAGAAAATTCCGGCTCCGGAGTTTCTTCCTCTACAGTGTCTTCCAGCTCCGGAGTCTCTTCCTCTACAGTGTCTTCCGGCTCCGGAGTCTCTTCCTCTACAGCGTCTTCCGGCTCTGTACTTTCTTCCGCCTCATCCGTAACTTCTTCCGGTTCTTCGTCCGGCTCTTCTTTTTGATCTTCCAACCGCTCTTCTTTAGCTTCTTCTACCTTCTCCGGCTCTAAGCCAAGGCTGTCCTTAAGTTCCTCCGTTACTTCCTCTTCCAAAAGCTTCTCCAGATCCTTGGGAAGACTGGGAAGGGAAGCTAGAGAATCTACACCGAAACGAGTCAGGAACTCCTCGGTGGTGCCGAAGAGCACAGGTCTTCCCGGAGCGTCCAAACGGCCCACTTCTTCAATCAAGCCGAATTCCACCAAACGATTTACCGCATGGTCGGACTTTACCCCACGAATCCGCTCCACCTCTGCCTTTGTAACCGGCTGGCAGTAGGCGATAATGGAAAGGGTTTCCAAATGCACATCGGAAAGCACCGGTTTCCTACTCTGCTTAACCACTCGAATCAAAGCATCATAGGTTTTGGGATGACTGACCATCTGATATTTTCCCTCCAGCTTTCGGATCAAAAGCCCTCCCTGTCGCTCCTCATATTTCTTCCGTAAACGCTCTGCCGCAAGCTCTGCTCCATCCACACCCATGTGCAGACAAATTGCCATTTCTTCCAGACTCACGGTTCTTCCCAAAGAAAACAAAAGAGCTTCCAGTAAATCTTCCTCTTCCTGCAAGCTTAGGGCATCTTCTCTTTCTATTTCTTCCTGCAAGCTAAGAACCGGGGCCTTATCCCTAGAGCCTTCGGCTTTTTCTTCCACCGAATTCCTATCCTGTAAGGCTTCGGCAGCTTCCCCTGCCAAAGTTTTTTCCAACTCTTCTTTCAAAGAGTACTGTTCGTTTTCCTCCACCTGCCTTACTCCCTTCTAAAAGCTATTTAAGATAAATTCTTTTCTATATTTAATTCACTGGCGAGACCTTCCATGCATAGCTTGCGCAGCGCTTTATTAATCAAAATCTTCCACCAGCGTCAGATCCATTTCTTCCTGCTCCGCTTCTTTATTAACAGTAATATCCAGGTCTCCAAAGGCATTTTCCTGCTTAAGGGTAATCTTCCCCATTTTCATCAGCTCCAAAATGGCCAAGAAGCTCACCACCGTCTCTGTCTTTCCCTGCTTTTTCTTTAGCATTTGTCGGAAGGAAAAACGACCGTGGCTCTTCGCATAAGCCAGAATATCCTGCATTTTCCCCTGCAAGCTTATCTTTTCCCGCTTAATCTTTCCAAAGTTTGCCCGAAGCTGGTCCTTTCTGGCTTCCTTCCGCCTTAAAATCTCCTTCATGGTCTCCCGAAGGCGAAGAATATCCAAGCCCTTCAACAGATCCTCCAGGTCCAAAGGCGGCTTGTACTTTTCCACTTCCTTCGGAATACTGGGTTCCTTTTCAATGATATTAGGGGCAGTTTCTTCCTTGGTTCGTAGCATTCCGCTGATTCTTTTATATTTTTTATATTCTAAAAGTCTCTGTACCAGCTCTTCTCTGGGGTCTACTTCCTCCCCTTCCTCTTCCTCCTTCTTGGGCAGTAACATTCTGGCCTTCATTTCCAGAAGCGTCACTGCCATCAGCAGGAAGGCAGAAACGATTTCCAGATCCTCTTCCTCCAGCGCCTTCATATATTCCAGATACTGCTCTGTGATTTCCGAAATTGGAATATCATAGATATCGATTTTATTTTTTTCAATAAGGTGGAGCAATAAGTCCAGCGGCCCCTCAAAGGCATCCAGCTTATAAAAAATCACCTTTTCTTCCATCATTTTCTCCTTACGCTTCTCCCATAGGAAGAATGTCAAAGCAAGCCAGCTCCGGGAAGTTTGCCAAGCGCACATTGATGCTGTGGGTTCCCAGTCCCCTTCCGGTAAAATGCCATTGTTCCCCTACTTTTCGTAAGCCTCTTGGGTTTTTCACGAAAAACTTATACTGGGGGGTCATCAAAGCAAAGCCCGGGAAGCCGATAGCTCCTCCATGAAAATGTCCGGACAGCACCAAGTCCACCGGCAAAGCCTCCATTTCCGCTTGATAAAAGGGACTGTGCATTAAGGCAATACGAAAAATGTTTTTTGGCCGATTCTCCCCGGTAGCTTCTATAGCCTTTTCCCAGTTTTTCTTATCCTCTTCTCCTAAGGGCTTTTTCTTCTTCCAAAGTAGAGGCCGATAATAGGATAAATCCAAGGACAAACCGCTAAGCTCTAAGTCCTGCTCTAAGCGCAGGGAACGATTTTCTAAGAGCTCCACCTTTTCCAAAGCCTTCCGAAAGGCCTGCTGCTTTCCCTGAAAATCCTCTTTACTAAACAACTTTTCCTCATGGTTTCCAAAGGCATAGTAAAGAGGATATTTTTCTGCTAAAGCATACAGCAAACGGCAGGAATTTTCCACCTCATCTCTCTCCGCCGTTTTTTCTCCGGAATAGCTTATAGGAAAATCTCCCCCAATGAAAATCCATCGAGGCTTTAATTCCTCGATTTTTTTCAGTAAAAGGGCATTATCCTTTCCAAAGCTCTTGTCATGGAGGTCTGTCAGGAAGAGAAAACGATAGGCTTTATTTACTTTGTCAGTAGAAATCCTATACCTCTCCACTCTGAGTTGATTTCTTTCCCAGTGAGAATAGATAAGCAGGAGTATGGGGAGAATTAAGAGGAAAAGAAAAGTCATTTTGTCTATTCCTTTCTATACGAATCTGCATAGTAATGTTAAAATTATACAAGATAGAAGAATTCTTTATATTTTGTCTTCCTTTTCTCATTCTAAAAGGAGTATATGTGATTAGTTATGCCCCATTTTGGCGACTGATTGAACGAGAACAAGTGAGCCAATATCGTCTTATTCAAGACCACAAAGTTTCTGCCGCACTGCTGCATCGTTTGAAGAAAAACCTACCGGTCTCTACAGAAACCATACGACAGCTTTGCCTTTTGTTTTCCTGTACTGTTTCAGATATTATGGAAGTACGTCCTTAGAGACCGGGCATAGTCATATATGGTATTTTATCATAGGGAAAAGGTCTGCCAGAGAAGGAACTCTGACAGACCTTTTTCGTACATTTCTTTCAGAAAATGCGGTTTATCTATAGAAGCGTCTGCCTCTTAGGCTTCGGAGTGTCCTTCCTCTTTGCCCTCATTTTCCTCTGTTCCTTCTTTCAGCTCTGAAGGACTTTCCGGATGCTCTTCTCTTCCTTCCTTTTCCTTTACTTCGGCAAAGATCTTCATAAACTCTTTTCCGGTAATGGTTTCCTTCTCAATCAGGAACTTTGCAATCTCATCCAGAGCAAAACGATTCTCCAACAAAATCTTCTTGGACTCTTCGTAGCACTCCTTCAGAATGCGTGCCACTTCCTGGTCCACCTCTGTAGCAGTATCGTCTCCGCACTCTAAGACAGCCCGACCTCCCAGGTACATATTTTCCTGTCTGGCAAGTCCCATTAAGCCGAACTTCTCGGACATACCGTACTGGGTTACCATCGCTCTGGCAATCTTCGTCGCCTTCTCAATATCATTGCTGGCTCCGGTGGTTACGGTTTCAAAAACGATTTCCTCCGCGGCTCTACCTGCCAGACATTCCACCATCATGGAATGAAGCTCTGCCTTGGTATTCAGATATTTTTCTTCCTCAGGCACCTGCATAACGTAGCCCAGAGCTCCCATGGTTCTTGGGACAATGGTAATTTTCTGTACCGGCTCAGAGTGCTTCTGCACTGCTGCCACAAGGGCATGTCCTACCTCGTGGTAAGAAACAATCTTTCTCTCCTGCTGGGAAAGGATACGATCCTTCTTTTCCTTACCCACCAAAACCACTTCCACCGCCTCAAACAAGTCCTTCTGGCTAACCTTTTCTCTGCCGTTCTTTACCGCAGTGATGGCGGATTCGTTCATCATATTGGCAAGATCCGCTCCCACCGCACCGCTGGTGGCTAGGGCGATTTCGTCAAAGTCCACGCTGTCATCCAGCTTAATATCCTTGGCATGCACCTTTAAGATGTTGACTCTTCCCTTTAAATCAGGCTTTTCTACAATTACTCGACGGTCAAAACGTCCCGGACGGAGCAGAGCCGGATCCAGGATTTCCGGACGGTTGGTAGCCCCCATAACCATGATTCCCTTCCCTGCATCAAAGCCGTCCATTTCGGAAAGGAGCTGATTCAGGGTTTGCTCTCTTTCATCATTGCCCCCGTAACGGGTATCTCTGGTCTTACCGATGGCATCAATCTCATCAATGAAAATGATGCAAGGCGCAGTCTGGTTTGCCTGCCGGAACAAATCTCTTACACGACTTGCTCCCACACCTACGAACATCTCCACAAAATCCGAACCGGAAAGAGAATAGAAGGGCACATTGGCCTCTCCCGCCACAGCCTTGGCAAGCAAAGTTTTTCCGGTTCCCGGAGGTCCTACCAAAAGGGCTCCCTTAGGAAGCTTCGCACCGATAGAAGTATATTTTGTGGGATTATGCAGGAAGTCTACGATTTCCACAAGGCTTTCCTTCGCCTCATCCTCACCTGCCACATCCTTAAAGCTGATGCCGGTGTCCTTCTGCATATACATCTTCGCCTTGGACTTTCCTACTCCGGAGAATCCTCCCCCGGAGGTTCCCATCTTCTTCACCATGGCGTTCATCAGAATAATCAGGAAAACAAAGGGCAGTACAATGCTGACAATAATCTGCATCAAAAAGGCGGAATTATCCGGTCTCTTTCTGTAAATCTCCACATTGTGTCTATAGAGACGCTCCACCAAAGATGCGGCATCCGCATTGACCGGCACCACATAATAGACTCTGCTTTCCCCCTGAGTCAGCCCGGAAGAGCCGTCGGATCCTGCATTATTTCTCCTCTTCAAATGATTCTTTAAAATCATCCCCAGGATAGTTTCCCAAGAGGTTCTCTCGGAAATATCTTCCTTAAAATAAACCTCTTCCGTTTTTACACCGCCCTCTTGGCGACCTTCCTCATTATTCTTAGAGGAATCTTGCGCCAGTGAGGAATTCTGTTCAGAGAAAGAATTTTCTTCCTTTGACGTATCAAAGTTTAAGGACTTTCCTTCATCATCATCCCTGGCAATGCCTTCCTTCTCCTCTTTACTTGGATTTTCCTTCGGCTGCTCTGTCTTCACTCTGCTCTTGGGATAAACCGTAATCTGTCCGTCTCCCCACTCTACCTTGGCCACCAAATCCTGATCCACCATAGAAAGAAAACGACTATAGCTTAATTCCTGAGACATGCCCTTGGTCATAAAACGCTGGGCTACCGTATATATAAAGAAGGTTACTGTTGCCGCTATTAAAACGATGAGAACCGTCTGCCCCCAGTTAGAGAAGCCTCCATTCTCACCGCCTTTAAAATCATTATTATTATCCATTCCACTCTCCTTATTCTCATGGCTTACGCCGTTATATCATTATACGGAGAGCCCCCACATAAAGCAAGGCAAATCGGCGTCGCTACAAGCTTTTTCCGTTTTGCCTATTTTTTAAAGATATTCTATTATTTTTTTGACAAACAAGGTTCCTAGAACTTTACAGCTGAGCCACTACAAAATCCCCCATTTCCGAACAGGACAAAAGCTTTTCCCCTTCTTTTCCGGAGAAGATATCCTTGGTTCTGCCCCCCAGTGCCAATACCTTTTCCACGGCATTTTCCACTCTTTTTGCCGCCTTCTTCTCCCCCAGAGAAATTTCCAGCAGCATTGCTGCGGATAAAATGGTGGCTAAGGGATTGGCGATATTCTGTCCTGCAATATCCGGGGCGGAGCCGCCGCTGGACTCGTAAAGCCCAAAGGCATTTTCCCCTAAGGAAGCAGAGGGAAGCATGCCCAAAGAGCCGGCAATCTCCGCCATCTCATCGGAAAGGATGTCTCCGAACATATTTTCGGTAACAATCACGGAGAAATTTCTCGGATTTCGCACAAGCTCCATGGCAGTGGAATCCACTAAGGCATGGCGAAGCTCCACCTCCTTCTCTTCCTCTCCCAGCTTTGTGAAAATCTTTCTCCAAAGTCTGGAGCTATCTAAAACATTGGCCTTATCCACGGAGCAAAGCTTGCCCCCCCTTGCCTTTGCCAGGGAAAATGCAATACGTCCGATTCTTTCGATTTCATGGGCCCGATAAATCAGCTCGTCTCTAGCCACCTCTTCTCCATTTTCCTCGGTAATGGAGCGCTTTCCGAAATACAAGCCCCCGGTAAGCTCTCGAATCATCATAATGTCAAAACCATCTCCAATGATTTCTTCCTTCAAAGGACAGGCATCCCGAAGCTCCTTATAAAGCTTCGCAGGACGAAGATTACAAAAAAGGCCCAACTGCTTCCGAAGAGAAAGAAGGCCTGCCTCAGGGCGTTTTTCCACCGGCAAAGAATACCAGGGGGATACGCCCACCTTTCCCCCAATGCTTCCCATCAGCACCGCTTCAGAAGCTTTGCAAGCCTCTAAAGTATCCTCCGGCAAAGGTTCTCCATACAAATCAATGGCTGCACCCCCAAAGACTTTTTCCGTAAACTGAAGGCTAAAGCCCTCCAGCTCTGCCACCTTTTCCAGTACTTTTCTGGCCTCTCTTACAATCTCCGGTCCGATTCCGTCCCCCGGCAACGTACAAATGGAATACTGCATCTTCGCTCCTTTCTCTTCTAACACTTTTTCACTGTTGAATGCTTGTCCTCCAAAGACGCAAGACTCTATAGCTACTAAATGCTTGCTCTCCTAGGGTGCAAGACTCTATAGCCACTAAATGCTTGCTCTCCTAGGGCGCAAGACTCTCCCGCCGATAAACCCCGCATTATATTCTCCTCTATTCTACTGTAAATTTCTTTTTTAACATATATGAATTTGCTATACTAGAAATAACGTGCTGATTTTAAGCTTAAGTACATCGCTTTAGAAAGAGGAGTTTTATGGATAGATCACAGCTTACAGGAGAATTTAAACTGCATTCGGATTACGCCCCCATGGGGGACCAGCCTGCTGCCATTGAAAAACTGGTGAAGGGCTTGCAGGAGGGAAACCAGTTTGAAACCCTGCTGGGTGTTACCGGCTCCGGAAAAACCTTTACCATGGCCAATGTGATTCAACAAATCCAAAAGCCCACCCTCATCATTTCCCATAACAAGACTCTGGCGGCACAGCTTTACTCCGAGATGAAGGAATTTTTCCCGGAAAATGCAGTGGAATACTTCGTTTCCTACTACGATTACTACCAGCCGGAGGCCTATGTTCCCAGCACCGACACCTATATTGAGAAGGATTCGGACATCAACGAGGAAATCGACAAATTACGAAACTCCGCCATGGCAGCTCTTTCCGAGCGTAAGGATGTGGTGGTGGTGGCTTCCGTTTCCTGCATTTACGGTTTGGGAGCCCCAACGGAATATTTAAATATGGCCATTTCCCTCCGTCCCGGACAGATGCGGGATAGAGATGAATTGATTAAGAACCTGGTGGAAATCCAGTACAACCGAAACGATATGGATTTTCGCCGCGGAACCTTTCGGGTAAAGGGGGACATTGTAGACATTTTCCCCGCATCCGAAGGCGAACAGGCCTATCGCATCCAGTTTTTCGGAGACGAAATCGAGGAAATTCAGCTGATTGATGCCCTCACCGGAAAGGGCAAGGCGAAGCTTGAGCACTGCATGGTCTTCCCTGCCACCCCCTACGTTATTCCTATGGAGAAAATGAAGATTGCCTGCAAAAATATTTTGGAAGAGCTGGATGAGCGGGTAGCCTATTTTAAGAGTGAAGAAAAGCTTTTGGAAGCCCAGCGTATTTCCGAGCGAACCAACTTTGATGTGGAAATGATTCGGGAAACCGGGGTTTGCTCCGGTATCGAGAACTACACCAGACACTTAAACTTTGCCCAGCCCGGAGAGCCTCCCTACACCCTAATGGACTACTTTCCGGAGGATTACCTGATTATTGTAGACGAGAGCCATATCAGCCTGCCCCAGATTCGGGGAATGTATAATGGAAACCTATCCCGAAAAACCACTCTGGTGGACTTCGGATTCCGTCTTCCCTCCGCTCTGGATAATAGACCTTTAAATTTCAGTGAATTTGAAGGAAAAATCAACCAAATGCTCTTCGTTTCCGCAACTCCCGGAGAGTACGAGGCGGAGCATGAAATCCTAAGGGCAGAGCAGATTATCCGTCCTACAGGACTTTTGGATCCGGAAATCGTGGTGCGCCCCACCAAGGGACAGATTGACGACTTACTTTCCGAAATCCATAAGGAAACCGACAAGGGCAATAAGATTCTGGTCACCACCCTTACCAAGAAAATGGCAGAGGACCTTACCAAATATTTGCAGGAAGCAAAGGTAAGAGTTAAGTATCTCCATTCCGATATTGATACTTTGGAAAGAGCCGCCATTATCCGAGATATGCGTCTGGATAAGTTTGATGTTTTGGTGGGCATTAACCTGCTTAGAGAGGGACTGGATATTCCGGAGATTACGCTGGTGGCCATTTTGGATGCGGATAAGGAAGGCTTCCTTCGTTCCGAAACCTCTTTGATTCAGACCGTTGGTCGTGCTGCTCGAAATTCCGAGGGGCATGTTATCATGTATGCGGATACCATTACCGACTCCATGAGGCGTACCATTGACGAAACCAAGAGAAGACGTTCGATTCAGGAAGAATACAACAAAGCCCATGGCATCACCCCTACCACCATCAAGAAGGCGGTTCGAGATTTGATTGCCATCTCCAAGGTGCTCCGAGATGATGAGAAGGGCTTCCAAAAGGATGTGGAATCCATGTCCAGGGCAGAGATTGAAAAGATGATTCGCGAGTTTAGTAAGAAAATGCGGGCTGCCGCTGCAGAACTAAACTTCGAAGATGCCGCCCTGTATCGGGATAAGATTCAAGAGCTTCGGGACAGCTTAGAGAAAAACGGATAAGATAGTTTAATAGGCAAATAAGTCTGAAATCGGAGTACACTCTCTCCCATTTCAGACCTATTTTTTATAAAGACTATGATTCAGACTATGATTCAGACTATGATTCATATCAAACTATAATGATTTTGGGAACTATAGCTTTGGATTGCCTAATCCTTTGACCGCTTCCTTTAATTCCTATCTTTGATAGCCACAGTGGTTTTTTCCAGAATCTGATTACAATACTCGTAATGTCTCCGATAATACTCGGTGTACATAATATCTACCAGGAAGAGCTGACTGATTTCTGCGGAGGTGGAACCTTTCTGCAGAGAACCCACATTGGCTCCGGAAAGCAATAAAATATCCGTATATTCCGTAAGCTCCGACTTCTGAAAACGGGTGATAGATACCACCGTTGCACCGGACTCCTTCGCCAGCTTCGCGATCTCCACAATATCTCTGGTCGCACCGGAATAGGAGAAAATCACGGCCACATCTCCCTTCTCCATAGTTGCGGCACTCATCAGCTGCTGACTCACCATCTCTGAACAATAAACCTTCGGCTCAATACGATGGAACTTATTCATCGCCTTCATCGCGGTCAGCATGGACGCCCCAACACCAAAGAACAGAATTCGTTTTGCCTTGGAAAGAGCATTCATAGCCTCCGTCACCTTATTAAAGTCCAAGAGAGAATGAGTCTCCTTAATGGAATCAATGGTTTCCTCCAGAACCTTTCCGGCAAGCTCCGCAATATTGTCATCCTGTAAGGAAACATTGCCTCCTTCCCCCTCCTTGCTGTCCTTTCCATTACCACGCATGGATAGAGAAAGAGTCATCTTAAATTCTTGGTAGCCCTTCACATTCATGGTTTTACAAAAACGGAAAACCGAGGTGTCCCCCACCTTACAGGTTTCCGCCAAATCAGAAATAGACATAAACAGAACCTGATCGGGATTTTGTAAAATATAGTCCGCTACCTTCTTCTCTGCCTTGGTAAATTGGTTGTAAGCAGAGCGTATTTTCGTCAAAAAATCTTCCTGCATAGACTCACCCCTTCTGAAATTGTACAATATGATTATTATAGCAAATGGGAAATTTTTTTCAAGAAGCAGTGGGTAAATGAATAGAAATTTTTTCTTTTTTCTTTTATCGAGGCAATTTAAAATTTTTAACAGTGAAGTTTCTCCGCTATTCCCTTGAATTTTTTAGCGGAATGTTCTATACTTTTGAGGTTATCACCTTTGTTATAGACTGATTTCAGCTCTGTAGCTTTGGCTAATAATTGCCCCCGTAGCTTAATGGATAGAGCGCTGGCCTCCGACGCCAGTAGTGGCGGTTCGAGTCCGTTCGGGAGCATAATCACTACCACCCGTCAAACGGGTGGTTTGCTCGGGGCTATAAGCCCCTGCTACTGGCCAGCGTCTAAAGGCGCTGGCTTTCATTTTGGG
>NZ_CABSXI010000023.1:0-33303 GCF_902481605.1 uncultured Oribacterium sp.
TTTTAATCTTCTGACGTCCTTGATATAGACGGAATACCTCTCCAATTCCTTACAGTCTGAAAATGCTTTATCCAGATATTCCGAAGACAGGGAAAGAATCTCCGGATCGAAAAAGGCTAATTTCTCTCCGTTTCGAACCTCTACCGCCATTGCTTTCTGATTTAAACTTAAGGCTTCCTGGTCTTTGGTATCCACATCGCTTTTCATCATGCTGTAGGCCAAAAAGTGGCTGGATAATAAGGCTAATGCTTCTTTCTCCTTCAAAGCCTTCAATAAAAGTTCCGGAGAACTGCCGAGACGTCCCTCATAGGAAGCAATTTCTGTTGCTTTCTCTTCGGATTCCGCCAAAGCCTTTAAAAATGCTTCATCATTGGCGTATAAATCATCAAAGTGCCAAACCTCTTCTCTACTTAGCTCATGTCTTTTTACACTCTTCATGCTATAGCCTTTCTTATAATTCTACTCTCTTGGCATCAGACCAGATTTTTTCCAGGTTGTAAAAGGATCTGGTTTCTTTATCAAAAAGATGCACGATAACATCCTTATAATCCAAAAGAATCCAGCCGGAGCTGCTCTCTCCCTCCGCCTTACGATTATCCAAATGAACGGCTTCTTCCAGGGCATCCTTCAGGGCATCCAGTTGTCTTACATTGTCTGCGGATACCAGCACAAAATAATCCGATAAAACGGAGATTTCGGAAATGTCTAAAACAATAATGTCACTTCCTTTTTTCTCATCTAAAACAGATACAATTTTTTTACATAAGTCCAAAGATTCCATTTATACCTCCTTTTTCTCTTGATAATATGCTAACGCGTCCAGGGATAAAGAGCAACAATGCTGTCCCTTTTCTTTTACATAGGCAATACTTGCTTCCAAACAGAGCTTCACCGCCAAATCCAAATCTCGAAAGGCAATTTCCCGGATAGCAGTTAAGTCCTCCCGATTTCCTCTTCTTACTTCAATATAATCAGCCAGATAAACAATCTTTTCCAGAGTGGTCATCGCCGGTTTTCCCAGGGTATGGTAGTAAATAGCGGAGAGAATCTCTTCATTATCGATTTGAAAATGTTTTTTGGCATAACAGGCGCCGTAAATACCGTGAAGAACCTGGGGTGCCTCCAAATACTCGGGAAGCAGAGGGATATGCTCTCTTTGACAAGCCTCCAATAATTCTTTTTTTCCCATGTATTTTGCACAGTCGTGGCAAAGTCCTGCAAGCTCCGCCTTTTGGAGATCTACCCCGTGGGCCATAGCCAGACAGATGCTGGTAAAGGCCACACTTAGAGAATGCTCATAGCGCTCTTTCTTTAAATGCTCCTGTAAATGCTTTCGAATTTCTTCGATTTTTTGCAAAAATTCTTTTTCTTCCATGATTCCTCTTTGATATTGATATCCTCTTCGATAGAGATATCCTTTTCGATAGAGATATCTCTATATAATCTCCTTCTTCAACGGTAGAAACCCTTTTTTAATATGTACTCTTCCACCGGCTTAGGAAGCATTCCATGGATGGACTTTCCTTCTTTCAGCCGATTCCGAATCTCCGTACTGGAAAGATCGATAGCCGGCATGGAAAATAACTTACAATGTAAAGAAAATTCTTTCTCCAAAGCTTCCTTTTCCTTTTGGAATGTTGATAACGCCATCTCCCCGTTTCGATTGGCAATATAAAAATCCACCAGTTTCCCAAGTTCTGCAATATTATGCCAGGAACGAAGGGTTAAAAACTGATCGGTACCGATTAATAGACTATAAGATTCTGTCGGATTCTGTCGTTGTAGTTCTCTTACCGTATCGAAGGTGTAAGAATTTCCCTCCCGTTCCCCCTCAATGGGAGAGAAAGCAAAATCCGGACAATTTTCAATAGCCAGTTCCAAAAGCGTCAGCCTATCGGAAAAGGGAAGTAAAGACTTCTGTTCTTTATGATAGGGGGTGCCGGTGGGAATAAAAAGAACCTTGGAAAAATGACTGCTTTCCATGGCGGCTTCCGCCATTTTTAAATGTCCGTAATGCACCGGATTAAAACTTCCCCCTAAAATGGCTATGGGTTTCATAGAGAGAATTTCCTGTCTTTTTCTTCTTTTGCCGGCTTGTATAAAACAATCATACGACCGATAATCTGTACCAGCTCCGTTCCGGAACGCTCTGCAATGGTGTTTCCCAGTTCCCGTAAATCATCAATACAATTTTTTAAAACATGAATCTTCATTAACTCATGCTTTTCCATATATTCCCTTACCGCTTCAATAAATTCAGGAGTAATGGAATTCTTTCCCAAAGAAAGGGTTGGTTCTATCTTCTGTGCAGCTCCTTTTAAAGCGGAACGCATTTTACTGTCTTTGATGTAGGATTTCATTCCTCGTCCTCCGTGTCATAATATTCAAATTCGTGGGCGTAAATCTTGATGGTATCTCCTTCTTTTAGGCCCATTTTCTTTAATTCTTTAATAATACCCTGCTCTACCATAAAACGCTGGAAGAAAAGGAAGCCCTTCTCCGCTTCCAGATTGGTATAGCCCAGCATCTTCTCCATTTTTGGACCTTCCACAACAAAAACACCCTCTTCCGGATGATCATAGCTGATAGCCAGCATTTCTACCGCCCCAAGATTGTCCAGATCCACTTCGCTTTCATAGACTACAGCCTGCTCTTTATTTTCCTCCAATAGCTCCCAGGTTTTTTCTAATATCGGTAAAATTCCTTGATTGGAAGCTGCGGAAAGACGGAAAAAGGGAAGCTTATGCTCTGTACAATACTTCTCCAAAAGGGTCAGATTCTCTTCCTGCTCCTCGTTTTGTACCAGCTCTATCTTGTTAGCAGCCACAATCATAGGCTTACGGAGAATTTCCTCATCATATTCTTCACATTCCTTTTGAATTTGTAAAAAATCCTCCAGAGGCTTTCGGCCTTCCGTTCCGGCGGCATCCACCATATGAATTAAAACTCTGGAACGATGGATATGACGAAGGAATTGAAAACCCAGTCCGACACCGGAGGAGGCACCTTCGATAATGCCCGGAATATCCGCCATAACAAAGCTTCTGTCTCCCTTTAAATTCACCACACCAAGGTGGGGATTCAAGGTAGTGAAATGATAGTTGGCAATTTCCGGTCTGGCATTACTGCACATGGAAAGTAAGGTGGACTTTCCCACATTAGGATAGCCTACTAAGCCCACATCCGCGATTACCCGTAATTCCATACGTAAAGTAATCTCTCTGGCTTCTTCTCCCGGCTGAGCAAACTTCGGTGCCTGCATGGCGGGGGTGGCAAAATGCATATTGCCCAGGCCTCCTTTACCGCCCTTTAATAAGATCATTCGCTGATTCTCTCCGCTCATATCCGCAATCAGCTTACCGGTCTCCTCATCCTTTAAGAGTGTTCCTTCCGGAACCTTTAAGATAAGATCCTTGCCGTTCTTTCCATGCATCTTTCTGCCGTCTCCCTTCTGTCCGGGTTCTGCGGCATATTTTGTTTTATGACGGAAGGGTTCCAGGCTGTTCAGCCCCTTGTCCACTTCTACAATAATGTCTCCGCCCTTTCCGCCGTCTCCACCGTCCGGGCCTCCTGCAGGAACAAACAATTCTCTACGAAAGGATACATGGCCGTTGCCACCTTTTCCGCTTTTAACATAAATTTTTGCAATATCTGCAAACATGAATACTCCTTTTTCTAAAAAGAAGCAGGACGATTTCCTGCAAAATATTTTTTCCTTTACTATAGGAAAACCCCACGCCGGATAACCAGCATGGGGTTAATGTTTCCTTATGCCTTTGGAAGTACAGATACTTGCTTACGATCTCTTCCTAGACGGCCAAATTTAACGACTCCGTCCACCTTTGCAAATAAGGTGAAATCATTTCCCAAGCCTACATTCAGACCTGGATGAATTCTGGTTCCGTTCTGCTTGTACAGAATGTTTCCAGCTTTAACGAACTGACCATCTGCTCTCTTTTGACCAAGTCTTTTCGACTCGGAATCTCTACCGTTTTTGGTAGAGCCCATACCCTTATGATGAGCCATGTAATATACCTATCCTTTCCTAAAAATTAACCAATCTTGTCAATTTTTACTTCTGTAAAAAGCTGTCTGTGACCATTCTTCTTGTGGTATCCGGACTTTCTCTTGTAACGGTAAACGATAACCTTCTTACCCTTACCATTCTGAAGAACAGTTCCGCTAACCTTTGCATTGGCAACTGTTGGAGTACCAATCTTCAAAGAACCGTCATTGAGAAGAAGAACCTGATCAAAAGTAATCTTTGCTCCCTCTTCTACTTCCAACTTCTCCACACGGATTACATCGCCTTCACTGACTTTGTACTGCTTTCCGCCACTTACAATTACTGCGTACATTAGGAATCCTCCTATAAAAATTTACTCGCTAGCTGTGGTGAGACATGCTTCTTAAACCTCGCTAGGCGGCATCTAGGTTACTTTACAGTAAACTGCCTTCTTCGTCAAGCTTTTTATGGCAAAATACTACGATAATAAGGATAATTTGCCTGTACTTCATCTACAGAAATATTTCCGGCTGTACCGTTTTCATGGACTGCCAGCATCTTACCGTCCTTTGTCCACTTAATAAAGACCACAACATGGCTTTCTCCGCTGGGTTGGATAATCAAATCACCCGCTTTTAATTCACTCCGTTTGATTTTCTGACCTTTTCCGATTAATTCCTGGGTGCTGGAAGCAAAATCCAAGCTTCTGTCCACACTGGACCAGTAAGCCCATTGTACAAAGCCGGAGCAATCTAAGCCCTTTCGATTTCTTCCTTTATAGTCCGAAGAAGAAATGGTGGCTCCGAAGTGGTTTCCTTCCAAGCCCTTTACCCCGGCTTTTCCTCCGTAAAAATAGGGAACCTTTCCTACCGATGATAAGGCAAAATGAATCAAAGCCTTTCTTTCCTCACTAAGATCCTTCGGTAAATCCTTCATATAAGAAGATATTTCTTCCTCCGTAAGAGGAGACTTCTTTTCTACGGAAGAGATACTGAGACCGTAGTCTTTAAACCAGTCCTGTTCCTTCAAACGCTTTACAGCAGCAATGGTATAGTCATTCCAGCCATGCCAACGACTTCCCAGTTTTTGATCCTGTTCCTCCAAATCCTTAATAGAATCCAGTTGAATATTTCTGAGTCCGTTTTCATCATCGAAACCGACTACAGTGATTTTAATGGTTAAATCCACGTGTCCGGGACAATAATTTTTGGGTAATTTTTTCTGATCTTGAATACTGCTTGCTTTCTGCTCTGCCTTTGTTCCCGTTGTTTCTTTTGTGACTTTACTTTCCTTCGGCAGATTTGAGGCACTTAGTTCTGCATTTAGGGAGGTGCTGTTCTCCTTATTTTCACTAGACTTTTCTGCCTGCTCCGGCAGTGCTTTGGATTCGGAGCTACTCTCTCCCGCTTCTCCGGCAGTGCTCTTTTGGTTGTTCTCCTGATTTGATTTTGTTTCCTGGGTTTGCTTACTTTCTTGTGCTTGTTTACTTCCCTGTGCCTGTTTACTCTCCTTTGTAGCGTTTGTGTCCTGATTTGCTTTGCTGTCAGTCACTGTTTCGGAGGGCTTTTCTGAAGTACTTTCCGCCTTGCTTTCTTCGCTTGCTTTTGTTTCTCCGCCCGGGGGAGCATCGGTATTGGCGGCCTCTTCCGCCAGCATTTCCTCCTTGGCATCCTTATGAATACAGCCCTGGTCGTAATAGACCGGACCGATGCTTATGCTATAGGAATGAGACTTTGTATATAGCTCATTAACAATGGCACGAAAACGCTCTTCGTCCAGATAATTATGCTGATAGGTATACACACTGGCCATAGCCAAAATATCCTTTACATTACTGGATTCCTGGATTTCCTTTCCGTCTCCGTTATAGTATCTATAATGGATATTTTTAAAATAAGGGATTGCCCAGCTATTTTTTTGCTCCGGAGATTGGCCGGCTGCCTGAGGATTGTATCTTCCCAGAATAGCGGAACGCTTCAGTCCCAAAAGCTTTGCAGTATGTTCCGGGGTGTCTCCTGTACTATCGTAGATTTTGGCCAGGTCCTCACTTTCCCTTTCCATCAGTTCCTGATAAATCCTCCCACCAACAGAGTCCAGGGGATTTCCGTCCTGACGGATATCCACAAGATTGTACCGGTCAATAAAGGGACGAGGATTTATAAATTCGTCTTCCTTACGTTCCGTATGAATAGTATTGGTCCATTTTCCTTTCTGCATTACACTACTGCTGCTAATGTCGTCCCTTAGAAGGCTGTCACTGCTCTTGTTTAAAGCATTTTGTCTGTCATGCATTTTTGGGGCGTATACGATGGAGAGGCATAAGATCATAAACAAAGAAAGAAAGAAGAGCAAAAAACTTTCCTTCTTCTTGCTCTTCAAAAATATCTTAGCTTTTTCTATAGCCGGTTTCCATTTTCCTTTTTTCTTTCTACTCTTTGACAAGTGTTTTCCTCTACTTTTTACTAAATTGAAGTTTTTATTTTTTTCTCAGCTTTTCCAATAAAGCTTGAAAATCCGCAGGATAAGGAGCGGAAAATTCCATATATTCCCCGGTTCTTGGATGTTGGAATCCCAGTATCATGGCATGTAAGGCCTGACCGGAAATCCCATCCTTTCTGTTTTTCAATCCGTATACCGGATCTCCCAGAAGGGGATGCCCTATGCTCTTCATGTGAACACGAATCTGATGGGTACGCCCGGTTTCTAAACGGCACTCTACCAAAGTGGAATCGGAAAAACGTTCCAAAACCTTATAATGGGTTACAGCCTCTTTTCCATGCTTATAAGATATGGCCTGTTTTTTCCTGTCTTTTTCATCCCGGCCTATGGGAGCGGAAATGATGCCATCTTCCTCTTTGATTTTTCCAAAAACCAAGGCATGATAGCGTCTTGTGATACTATGATCCTCTAATTGCTTCGCAAGACTTTGGTGACTTAAGTCATTTTTACAGATTAAAAGGAGACCTGTGGTGTCCTTATCAATGCGATGGACGATTCCGGGACGATTCACGCCGTTAATGGAGGAAAGAGATGAGCCTGCATGGGCTAACACGGCATTTACCAATGTACCGCTGTAATGTCCCGCTGCAGGATGTACAACCATTCCCCTTTCTTTATTGACCACCAAAAGATCATCGTCTTCGTAGACGATATCCAAGGGAATAGCTTCCGGAAGGACCTCCGGATCCTTTTGTTCGGGAATATCAAAGTCTATCCGGTCTCCCGCCTTTACCTTTAGAGAGGCCTTGGCTTTTTCTCCGTTAACAGAAACACAGCCCTCCTGAATACATTTTCCCAGATAGGAACGACTGAAATCATGATCTTTCTGTTCAGACAAATATTTATCCAGACGTTGTCCTTCTTCTTCCTTTGCAACTTCCCAAATCATTTCTTCTCCTTCAAGAAGGAAAACTCCTCTTCTTTATAGTAAAAGAAGAATAAAAACAGAAGGAAAAAACAAGCCCCGGTTACATAGATGTCTGCAAGATTGAAGACGGGAAAATCAATGGGACGAAAATAAATAAAATCCACTACGTAGGCTTGTCTTTGTCGATCAATACAATTTCCGATAGCTCCGGAAAAAACTAAGAGAAGGGAAAAAAGAAAGGGCAGATACCTTTTCTTTATCGGCGTTTTGTAAAAAATAATCAGGACGCCTGCCAGCACAATAATCGTAATAAGCAGGAAAATGATTTGTTGTCCGTGAAGGATGCCAAAGGCTGCTCCGGCATTTTCCACATAGAGTAAGGAGAGAATATTGGGAATCAGTTGTATTTCTTTTCCGCTCTTTAAATATTCCACTGCCAATGCCTTGGTCCACTGGTCCAGAAAAATCAACAGGGCACTGCACAGGAAGAAAACAATCCATGATATTCCTTTTTTACTCATACTTCCTCACTTCTCATATACTGCTTCAATACCGCTTCAATGCGTTCTTTACTGATATCCTCTTCAATATAAGGACTGCAAAGATGATGGAGCAAAACAAATTGGAGATGCTGATTTTTTTGTTTTTTATCCTTGGATAAGGCTTCAAAAATATCTTCATACTTTAAAGCCTTGCAACGGGTTTCCAATCCCATATCTTCCATCAGCTCCTGCACCTTTAAAATATCTTCTTTGGCAATATTTTTACAAAGGGATAGCGCCATCAGGCTTCCGAAGGCAACGCATTGTCCATGGCTATAGGAAAAATCCGCAACCTTTTCGATGGCATGTCCTAAGCTGTGACCGAAGTTTAAAAATTTTCTGTCTCCATGCTCATAGGGATCTTTTTCCACAAAATATTTCTTAATACGATTACTTTGATAAATCGTCTCCAAGAGAATTTCAGGATTTCTCTCCTGCAAAGCTTCTTTATGCTCCAGGAGGTAAGGTAGATATTTTTCGTTATGAATTAAAGCGTGCTTGATAATTTCTCCCATACCGGAGGCATACTGTATCTTCGGTAAAGATAAAAGGCAATGCATGGAGGAATACACCAGCTTAGGCATATGAAAGGCACCGATTAAATTCTTATAATGATAAAAATCCACTCCGGTTTTTCCGCCGATGGAAGAATCCACCTGGGCTAAAAGCGTGGTAGGAATCTGAATAAAATCAATTCCCCGAAGATAGCTTGCAGAGGCGAAGCCGGTCATATCTCCCACAACGCCGCCACCCAGGGCAATCATCATGTCTTTTCTTTCCAATTCCATATCCAAAGCAGCCTGGTAGATTTTTTGAATATGCTCCAAATCTTTATACTCTTCTCCTGCAGGAAGTATACATACGCTTATAGCGGAAAAAGAGTCCTGTATGGTATTTTTTAAATCCTCTAAAAAAAGCTTGGCAACCTGGTCGTCGGTTACAATCAGCGCTTTTTTCTTTTTAGAAGATACAGAGTTTAAACGCTCCGGTAATGCCGAAAAATCCTTTTCTAAAAAAATACTGTAGATTAATGAATCTTCCTGATAAATGTCTAACTTTCTCATGCCAATTCTTCCCCTTAATCTATTACTTAAAGACAAATAAGAATATTAAAGCTTTCCGAGCTTGACAGAAATCCCGGAAAGACAAAAAAAGGCATACCCCATAGGATATGCCTTAATAAACGAGATTACATATTCAGATGAATGCCGTTATACTCCGCATTAGAGGAGAATACACTTCCTGCAAAGTCACCGGATAATTCCACATCCTCTGGGCCAGCGATGAAAATATAAGTGGAAATCTTCTTGATATCTCCGCCAATGGCATACACTGTTCCGGAAACAATATCAATAATTCGCTGAGCAATTTCAGTATGAAGGCCTTCCATATTCAATAAAACAGAGGTACCATCCAAAAGATAATCACTGACGTTGATTGCATCTCCCAAAGAGCTGGGCTTCATCATGACAACCTGCATGCTGGCTGATTTAGGCTCTGCCTTTTCTTTGGACTTGCCAAACAATCGAATCTTCGGTTCAGAGGACTCTTCCTCTTCTCTTCTGGCAAAGAAAGAGCTTCTCTTTGGTGCTGCTTCCTCTTCTTCCTCGTACTCATCCTCAAAATCATAATCCTGATCCAAGTCATCGTACTCGTCTTCACGATCCAAATTCATTTTCTTCATTAAATTGCTAAAAAAGCTCATATCGATCTCCCAATTTGGTCTAATTAAACAAGATTATTTTACTCAATTTTAAGATATTGTCAAGCTTAAAAAATATCAATTTACCTGAATATTTTAAGGCTCTCATACAGCTACAGGGTAAAAGGGCATAATCAATAGATAATCTGCCCATCCGTGACCATATTTCCTTGTAAAACAATATGATCATATACGGAAATGCCGTTTTTACTGTGGGAGTCTACAATGAGATAGTCATCATTTTTTTCTATCACTTGAATAGGATGGAAAATTGCATAGCCTCGATTAATATCATAGACACCTTCCAGTGCTTTCCTTGGTCCAACCACAAAGGAAGCATTTCCCGACTCCTTTACCAGAACATTTCCACTTTGGATATCCTGGGCCGAGGGGTTGGTTTCAATTTTTAAATAGCAATATTGATCATCTGTCATATAAATATCGGTAGAAAGAAATTCTCTACTGCCATCAGCTTTTTGACGATAAAAACCGCTACTCTTATCCGGTCCCTGCCTTAAAAATTCCTTTGGGACAATGTAAAAATCTTTGTTAACTACAGAAGAAACCGGAATCTTTAATCCGCTTTCTTCCTTTTCCTGCATGGAGAAGGTCACAAAGCGGGAATCCAGAAAGTAGTCCAAATAATCGTCCAGCTTAATATCCCCATAGATTTTGCCGTCTTCTCCTCGATATAGAGAAAAGCTTCCCTGCAAATCCATGGAATTTACCGGAAAATGAATATTTACCGTAGTGGTATTTTCCATCTTCTTGGCATCTCCTTCCTCCAAAGGAAATAAAATTTCCCATTGGGAGGAGGTAATTATTTTATATAAAGGATTGCCGGCTTCTACACGAACGCCGTTTTGGGCATAGTTTACAGAGCTTTGGGCATTTTGCAGAATATCCGCCGTAAGTTTTTCTTTTTGAAAGTCCTCATAACCGTCAATGGTATAAGAGACGATACCGGCTTCTTCCGCATCCATCACGGTATAGGAAATCCCTAACTGGGAAAGAGCCTTTTGTATCGTATTTTCCCCCTCTTCCGTATTAAATAAGAGAGTGTTTTGAAGACTGCCCTGAAGGGTATACAGCCCGGTAAACTGATTGTTTTGAAAGCTGCCTGCAAAGTCCTGAAGACGAAGGCGAATATCTTCTATCTGTTGCTGGGTAAATTCTCCTAAAAGTTCGGGGTGTTCCTGTAAATACTTCTCCAGATTTCCGGTTTCGTCAATAAAGTATAGCTCTCCTCCCTTACTGACTCTTCTTCCGTCCGCCACGGAAAAATGCACATAACCGGACTCTTTGGCGGAATAGCTTTTTTCTTCCCGAATGATCAATCCGGTATACTGTTTTTCTCTCACGAGACTACCCTCTCCCACTTCATAAAAACGAAGGCTTTGTCTTCGGCTGTAGGAAAATACACTAAAAAGAATATAGAGAGCAATAATCACAAAGATTATTCCCTCTATATTCCACATGCTATTCTTTTTGCTCTTTCTTGAACTTGGCATAGTTACAGTGCAATCGCAATATGGTCTCTTAATTCAAGTGGAACATCTTCTTTGTCCATGGACAAACTGCTGATGATGTTAATCTTGTATTTTTCGGACAAAGCATCCAATTTACGTACACAGTCTCCGATAGGCTTTCCTTCCAGACTGGCCAGCTTTAAAAAACTATCTAAAATCAAATATTCCAAATCATGATCCTGAGAAATAATTCCGCTGATAAAGCCGACAAACTCATCCTCCGACTCCAACTGGAATTCATTGACATTAATCAAACGTACCTTGTTGTTAAGCTCATACATATGCTGAGAGGAGCGATCCAAAAAATCCACCGTTCCCTTTGCTTCCGTAACGGCTTTGTTCGCCCGATCAATGAGCTGTTTTGTCTTTCCTTTTCCTCTTTGTCCTACAATAAACTGAACCATATGCATTCCTCCTTTAATTCTGAACAAGAAACGATAGCCTATGCTACAATGCCCTGCTTTTTATAAAAAGTATAGACTATTCATGAAATCTTATCAAGTAAGTTTGTCATATTCTCATATAGATTCTCTTTATTTGTCCCCTTCATTACAACAGAATAATAGGGGATAGCAGTGGAAGCTTTGTCCACAGTTAAGGCTAAGCAATAGCCTGCTTTTTTGGTGGTTCCTGTTTTTGCCGCCAAGATTTCCAAACCGTCGGGAAGCTCCTTCTCTCCGGTAGAATATAAATTTGTTGCCTTCCATACCTGGGACTTGGGAATACCGTTTTTATCTTTGTATTGTACCTGAATTTCTTTTGTGGCCAGAATTTCCCGTAAGCTGTCATATTTCATGCATTCTTTTAAAATGAGGTAGATATCATAGGGAGAAGTATAATGATTATCATCCGGCAAACCGTGAGGATTGGTAAAATGGCTGGAAAGGCAACCTAGTTCCAAAGCTTTCTCATTCATCCTGTCTACAAAAGCGGAAACAGAACCTGCCGTAGCTTCTGCCACAGCGACAGCCGCATCATTTCCGGAGGGGAGAAGCATACCGTATAAGAGATTTCTGATGCTAAGACTCTCTCCAACCTGTAAAAATGCAGTGGAAGAACCTGCTTCTTTGATTACGGAAGAGCCGGAAACCACAAATTCCTGGTCTAAATTTTCCACGGAAGATACACAAACCAGAGCAGTCATTAATTTGGTGATGCTGGCGGGATAGGTTCTGTCATAGGGATGATTAAAGGAGATAGCCCGATCTCCTTCCTTACCGTCTTCTTCCACCAAAAGAAAATATTCCGCGTCCATATCCTGGATTTGTGCGCTTGTATCTGAAGGAATAGCCAAATCCTTGGCAAAGCTTTTGGTGCTGTTCTGAATATCCTCTTCCACGGTAATGGAAGATAGTCTTTGTATACTTTGTTCTTCCTGAAAGGCCTTTTCCAGCTTCGGTTTACAGGAGCTAAGGCAAAGAGGAAAAATACACAGCAAAAGAAAGGCTTTTTTCCTTCTTAAAAAAGTACTCAAAGCCTTTCTTCTAGCCAATATTCCTCCACTCTAACTCACCACGTTCCAGAGCGTGAATTAATAATTCTCCTGTTGCCAGATTTGTGGCAATAGGAATATTGTAAATATCGCATAATCTGACTACGGAATTTACTTCCGGTTCCGTATCCCTTACCGGAGAGGGATCTCTTAAGAAAATTACCATATCCAAATTCCCCTGTTCGATTTGCGATGCCAGTTGTCTGGCTCCTCCGGTTTCTCCCGGGAGAAACTTATGGATTTTCAGATTGGTAACTTCCTCTACCAAAGTGCCTGTAGTTCCGGTTGCATATAATTCATGTCTAGTCAGGATACCTCTGTAAGCAATACAGAAATTTTGCATGAGCTTCTTCTTGGAATCATGCGCAATTAAACCTACCTTCATCTCTACCCTCCTACGTCTTCCTTTGTAAAGCAACATTTAAGACTATTCCGAAACCAAAGTATACGGACAGCAGGGAACTAACGCCTCGCGAAAAAAAGGGAAGTGTAATTCCGGTATTCGGAAACAGTCCGGTTGCCACCGCGATATTTGTATAGGTCTGAAATCCGATCCAGGCCATAACGCCTACACATATTAGCCGACCACTTAAGGTTTTTGCTCTATAGGCTATTATAAGACATTCTAAGATAATCAACAAGAAGATTATAATAATTATTAAAGATCCCCGAAAGCCTAATTCTTCTCCGATTACCGCGAAAATGAAGTCATTATCCTCCTCAACCAGAAAGTTTCCATTTTTCACGGAGAAGATGGAATTATTAAAAAGTCCCTTTCCGTTAAACATTCCGGAGCCGATGGCCATAATGGACCACATTTGTTGGTAATAATCATTGCTGTTTTCTGAAGGATTTAAAAAGGTCAAAATTCTTTGTACCTGATAGCCCTGTAAAATTGGAATCTTATCGTAGAGCCCTGAGGAAAAAAGGTAGAAAAGAAGACCCAAAACTACCACTACCACTCCTAAAAAGGCAAAAATCCATTTTAATTTCAGGGGAGAAGCAAAGGTCATGGCGGCAACGATGACCGTCATAATAATGGTTGTGGATAGATTCGGCTGAATCATGACAAGTCCTACGGGAATGGAAAAGTAAAGTGCTTCCATTAATAAGGCATGTGGGTGATTGATATCCTCCTTCAGTTTTTGCAGGTAATCCGCAAAGAACAGAATCAATCCTACCTTTACAAACTCCGAGGGCTGCACCTTTCCCAAAACAGGGACAGTAATCCATCTGGTAGCACCGTGTCCGGAAGCTGTACCGTAGATTTTAACACCGGCCAAAATCACTACGGAGAGTATATAAATCCATGGGGACCATTTACAAATCTTCCGGTAATCAACCAAAGAGATTCCCACACACATGGCCAATCCTACAAAGGAGCCGAGAATCTGTCGTACTACAAGGGGATCTTTAAAGCTTTCCGCCGATGTTGCGGAGCGGACGATAAAGATTCCGATGGTATTTAAGGCAATCATGTATAGGACAAGCCGAAAATCATATTGCTTAAAATCATAATCTAATTTCCACTTCATAAAATCTCTTTCTCTTAGTCGCTGACATTAACCGACAAAATGGAGCTGGCATCTCTTTGCAAAATGGTATCCATACTAAGCTTTCCGAAGCAATAGTCATAAACCATATTGGCCAGGCTGGCTGCATTACCGGAGGAATATCCGTAGGGAATATTTACAGTGACGGAGATTTGCGGATCTTCATAAGGCGCGTAGGAGACGAACACCGCATGATTACCCCTATCCTCTCTTTCTTGTGCAGTTCCTGTTTTTCCGGCAACGCTAATGTTTTGTCCTAAAAATACATTCTTGGCCACACCCTCGGTAATCACCTTTCGAAGACCTTCATGTACCGCATTCCATGTGCTATCCGCATAGTCCAAATGTCTCAATAGAGAGGCACCCACTTCTTCCACCGTCTTTCCCTTAGGGTCTGCAATTTTATCCACTATAGAAAGATTATAAAGATTGCCTCCATTGGCAACAGCGGTAATGTATTTTGCCAGCTGGGCAGTATTATAGGCATGGTTTCCCTGTCCCATAGCGGAACGTTCCGGATCATAGTCGGAAATTCTGGGTTCTGCCTCATCCAGTTCAATGCCGGATTTTTCGTTTAAGCCAAAGTCACTCGCATATTTCCGGATTCTTTCCATTCCCAGTTCTGCATTGTAATTTCCCTCTGCATCCGTTGCCAAACGATGTCCTAAATCCGCAAAGAAATAGTTACAGGAATTTTTGATACCATCCACCAAGGTTTCATTTCCGTGGTGGGAAGGCCAAATCCAGCAACGAATATTAGGTGTAACTTCCTCATATTTACCTGTACAGTCAATGACAGTGCTTAAATCCAATACCTTTTCTTCCAAAGAAGCAATGGAGCTGATGGGCTTAAAGGAGGAACCGGGAGCCAACTGGGTTTGGGTTGCACCGTTAAGCAGCGGTAAGGATAAGTCTTCATTACATTTTTTTAAATAAGCGGCATCATTAATCCGATTGTTGTCAAAGCCGGGATAGCTGACCAAAGCACGAACCTTTCCGGTCTTTACATCCGTCACTACCACGGAACCGTTACAGGGATCCAGAGCGAACTGTGCGGGAGTAAGTTGCAGCTTTCTGATTTTATCAATCAGAAAGGTATAGGCAAAATGACTGTCTCCCCGGGCTAAAGCATCATAGGAAGCGGCATCCTGGGGCAATACGTTTTGTTCAAAAAGAGCCATCAAAAGAAGATTGCCTCTGATTTTTTGATTTGCGATAGCGTACTTGTATAGCAGCTTTTCGAATCCGGAATCCTCTCGTAAAAAACTCATGATTTTATTTACAAAGAGCTGATAAATCTGCGCACTGTCCGAATATTCCTCCGATAAGTTCAGCTTGGTCGTATCAATCCACCCCTCTTCTATTCCTTTTTTAATAAAATCATGAAGGGATATACTGTCGCTTTTCCAGGAGGCAAGAGCCTGGGAGGATTTAAATCGGGAGTCCTCCGGATTTACGATTCCGCCTTCTTTTCCTAATAGGTAATCGTAGATATAAACCATATAGCCCTGCATTTCCTGGGGAAGAGCGGATAATTCTCCGCCGCTATCCTGCATAAGGACAGCTTCCACTTGAGAAAGCACGGCTTCTTTATTTTCTTGAAAGAGAGACCCGATCTGCTTTTCTGCATCTCCGGCATCCTCTGCGGTAAAATGCTCTTTATTCAGAACATTGTTATTAATGAGCTGGTAATAAGCGTCCTTTACGGGAATCATCAGCTGGGACTGCTTTAAGGCACTTTGGTCCAGCTCATTCTGTTCCGTAATCTTGGAGGCTAAAATTCCTGCCAATTCCTGCTCTAAAAGATGATATATGGAAATCTGATCGTTAGCGGAAATGGTGGTATAAATATCATTACCTGCTCCGGGCTTTTCCTCGGAGATAACCTCCATAATACTTCCCACGTTGTTCAGATACATTTCCTTGTATCCTTTTTTCCCTTTTAAGACAAGATCCTCACTCTTTTCAAGTCCCCAAACGCCCACCACATCATTTACCGCATAGGAGCTGTCCTGCTTTTGTAAATCCGCAAGCTGACTTTCCTGTACCTGGCCGGTATATCCTACGATATGGGAAAGGTAAGGGGCATAATTGTATTTTCTAACAGAGACATTTTCAATATCCACACCGGGGAGATCATACTTGGATTCCAGAATCTCCGCCATACATTCCCGGGAAACATTATCTACAATAGTGGTGCTCATATAACGCTGATAGGAGGTCAGCCTTAGGGTATAAATAATACCGATCATATCCAAAGCGGTTTCATCCGATAATGTGATGGGCTTTCCGTTCTCATCCTGAAGCTTTGTAAAGTTGTATAATTTTTTTGCCTGTAAGAAGCATTGCTCAGCGGTACTGTTAGCCTCCTTTTCACTTAACTTCTCCGGCGTTTTTCGAAAAACATTGGCAATGAGGCGTTGCTTATCCTGATCGCTTGTGGTAGTAAAGACAAAGCTTCCGTCTTCCTGTTTTTGTACTTTAAACTGGCTCTTGACGGGATATTGATACTTTTCAATAATTTCCGCCAGCTTTTTTAACATTAAATTTCTTTTATTGATTCCGGCACTGGTTCCGGAAAAGCTTCCGGTTTCCGCAATCGTTATATTGTATTGTAATTCATTGTAAGCCAAAAGTTTTCCGTCTTTATCGTAAATATTTCCTCTGGTTCCGGGAATCACCAAATCCTGTTTAGTGTTTTTTTGGCATTCCTGCAAATAATCATTTCCATGCAAAATCTGCAGACGAAAAAGGTGCAGCGTTAAAACGGAAAATAAAAGGAAAAATATGATGGATAATGCAAAGAGTCTGGAGGAAAACAGGCGGTTTAGCATTTCTTTTAGAAAACCGAATAACTCTTTCATCATAAGACTTTTTCCTCCAATTTCTTGCTGGCACTAAAGAAAAAACGATATAAAACTACGGTAAGTAAAAAGGAAAACACAATAGAGGGGAGAACAATATGCAAGGCATAATAAGGAATATTTCCCTTTCCCCGAACGGCAAAACGGAAAATATAGATATATAGGTGATAAATAAGACCGCTGACTACACAAAGAAACAATGGTAGGGTAATGTATTCTTCATAGTAATAATGATGAAAATAGCCGTTACCATAACCGATTAATACAAAAATCAGAGAATAGAATCCAAAGGGACCGGAATAAAACAAATCCATCAAAAGTCCGGCACAAAGTCCATAAAACATTCCCAGTAAAGAGCCATAATAAAAGCCGAAGGAAAAGCAAAGAATCAAAAGCAGATTAGGACTTGCGGACAAAAAGGGAAGCAGGGGAAATACACTGGTTTGCAATAAAAATGCCAGAATCAAAAGGGCAAAGTAAAACATTGCCATGATTCTTTTTGCGCTTGCCTTTCCTACTTTCTTATTCTGCAAGGTCCTTACTCTCCTTTTGAAAACGATCGTCTTTTCGCTCTTTAAGCACCAAGACTTCCCTTAAATCCGTAAAATCCGCGGCAGGAATCAGATAGCCGTTTTTCATTAAACGCTTCTCATCCTCTTCTATACCGATGGCATAGCCTACCAAAATACCGGGTAGAAATTTTGAGGAAATATTGGAGGTAACAATTCTGTCTCCATCCTGAATTACCGCTTCTTTCTTCATATTGGTAATTCTGAGTCTTCCCTCTTCAAAAAGCTGTAAATCTCCTGCTACGATACAGGTGTCACTGGACTGAATTCCCATGCAGGAAACTCTGGACTCATCATCAATGATGGAACGTACGGTGGCATAATTCAGGCCTACATCCGTAACAATCCCTACCAGGCCGCCCTTGGCCATAACATTTTGATCTACCATAATGCCGTCCTTGGAGCCCTTATCAATACGGAAGACTTGGAACCAGTTTTCCGAGTCCTTGGCAATGACTCTGGCAGCTACTTTATCATATTGTAAATATTGCTGATCCAAAGAATATAAATCCCGCAGGCGTTTTAATTCTTCATCATTCTGCTTTAGGATATTGTTTTCTTCAGTCAATAAATCGATTTTTGCCGTAAGCTTCTCATTTTCCGCTTCAGCTTCCAAAAGGGTTTTATGCTTTTCCCAACGGGAATACAGCTTATAGCCTACATAATTCACACCGGACTGTATAGGAACCAAAACGGTTCCTACAGCATTCCGAAGAGGATTCATAAAGCCATCCTTAACAGACGACAAGACGATCATCATAATGCATAAGACCGTTAAGAGTATAAAAATATATTGATTTTTCTTCTGCTCCACTATATTTTCCCCTGTTCCTTAAAACTGTAATATTGATTATCTCCGATAATAATGTGATCCATTAAGTGTATTCCCAGATACTCTCCCGCCTTATAGATTTCTTCCGTAGCCCGTTCATCCTCTCTGGAGGGGTGAGGATCCCCGGAGGGATGATTATGCACCAAAATAAAACAAACGGAAGCAGCCCTAAGAGCCTCCATAAAGATTTCCCTTCCGGAAAGAATGGATGCATTAGAGCTACCTTTGGACAAAAGAAAATCCTTTAGCAGTTGAGCTTTTGTATCCAAAAACAGAACATGAACTTCCTCATAGGAAAGATGCCGTAATTCTTCCTTAAAATATTGAAGCACGGAACCGGGAGATCGAAAGGATTGTACTTCCTCCCGGATTTTTCGGTTCCAAATTCTTTTGGCCAGCTCTCCTATGACCTGTAGCTCTATGGCCTTGGTTTCCCCTACTCCTTTAATAGCTTGTAAATCCTCCAGACTATACTGCATAAGTCCCACTAAGCCGTCATAAACAGGACTCAGATGAAGCACCTTTTCCGCAAGAGCCAATACACTTTCTTCTCTGGTTCCTGTGCGTAGTATCACAGCCAGAAGCTCCTCATCTGTTAAAGCGGATACACCTAAACGAATGGCTTTTTCTCTGGGCAATTCCTGCCCGGATTCTTTTAGTGTTAAATGCATATTTTCCTCCTATCCGGAGGAGTCTACAGAGGATTCTATTTTAACACGCTTTCCCCTTTAGGAGCAAAAACTTTTCTTAAGCTTTGGCTATTTTTATTCTTTCAAAAGTAAAGCCTTTATTCCGAACAAGTGGCACAAGGGACACTTGAGATTTCTCGTAAGATTTACTTGGGTATTTATTCCTTTGGAATTTTTACAAGTCCTGCCTTAAAAATATTATCCAGAGCCTTGATCACACCGAATTTTCCGTGAGCAAAGGTCAGGCCGCCCTGAAAATATACGGAATAGGGCTCTCTTAGGGGGGCGTCTGCGGATAATTCAATACTGGAGCCGGAAATAAATGCCCCTGCAGCCATGACCACCGGATCCTCATAGCCCGGCATATCCCAGGGTTCCGGGCGAACAAAGGAGTCCACCGGAGAAGCTTCCTGAATTCCTCTACAAAAAGCCAGTAAAGCTTCTCCATTCCCCATACGAATTTCCTGAATAATATCGTTTCTTGGACTGTCCGCTTTAGGGTGACAGGGATAGCCCAGGGATTCAAAAAGACTTGCAGCAAATATCGCACTTTTTTCCGCTGAAGCGGTAACAGTAGGTGCCAGGAAAAAGCCTTGGAAGAAATCCTTGTTACAGTGTAAGGAAGGGCCGAGCTCCTTTCCTAAGCCGGGAGCAGTCAGTCGCACCGCTGCCCTTTCAATACATTCTTTGCTTCCGGCAATATAGCCTCCGATGGGAGCCAGTCCTCCGCCGGGGTTTTTAATGAGGGATCCTACCACCATATCGGCTCCGTAGTCGCTGGGCTCTTCCGTGCATACAAATTCACCATAGCAGTTATCCACCATGCAGATCAAATCCTTCTTACAGCCCTTGATAAAGCGAATCAAGTCTCCAATTTCCTTAGGACTGAAGCTCTTTCTATCGCTATAGCCCTTGGAACGTTGAATTTCCACCAATCTGGTTTTTTCGGAAATGGCATTTTTAATACCCTCATAATCAAAGGAACCATCCGGCAGTAAAGCGACCTCTTTGTAGCTCACACCAAATTCCTTCAAGGAGCCTAGGGAGTCTCTGATTCCGATAACCTCATCCAAGGTATCATAGGGCTTACCTACCGGGGATAAAATTTCATCTCCCGGACGAAGGTTTCCCTGCAGGGCTATGGCCAAAGCATGGGTTCCGCAGACAATCTGGGAACGGACCAAGGCATCCTCCGTATGAAAATAATTGGCGTAAACCTCTTCCAGGGCATCTCTTCCGATATCGTTGTAGCCATATCCGGTGCTGCCCAGCAAATGAGCCTCTGAAACCTTTGCCTTTTGCAGAGCCTGTAAAACCTTTAATTGGTTGATTTCCGCAATTTCATCAATCTCTTTGAAACGGCTCTCCAGATTTTTTAATATTTTTTCACTATAGGCAATTACTTCCGGAGAAATGCCCATTTCTTCATAGATTCTTTGATAATCCATTCTATTCTTTCCTCCTTACCCCCTGCAAATTCCTCCTCAGAGAGGAAGATGGTATTTTTCTCTCTTCTAAACCAGGTCATCTGCCTTTTGGCATAGTTTCTGGAATGCTGCTGAATTTTTTCGATACACTCATCTTCTGTGTATCGTCCCTCTAAATAAGCAAAAACCTCCTTATAGCCTATAGCATTACAGCCCGGCATATTTTCCCGATAGCCCTGCTCATAAAGAGCCTGAACCTCTTGAAACAAGCCCTCTTCCTTCATTTGCAGAACACGGTCATGGATACCCTGATACAATTTCTCCCGTTCTCTACACAATACTATAAATAGAGCATCATAGAGAGATTCTTTTTTTTGCTCTTCCTGATTATGTTGGGAAATGGGACTTTTATGCAGATAATAATATTCCAAGGCACGAATGATTCTCTGCTTGTTGTTTTCATGGATAGCATTTGCTGCTTCCGGATCCACTTGGGACAGCTCTTGGTGAAGGGGAATCGTCCCTTCTCTCTCCAGCCTGTCCGTTAGCTCCCTTCGGATTCTATCCTTTTCTTCCTGATTCTCCTCCTGAAAGTCTATATCATAGAGCATGGCTTGAATATAGAATCCGGTTCCCCCCACCAAAATGGGAAGTTTTTCTCTACTGTAAAGCTCGGCAATTTTTTCCCTTGCCATCTTTTGAAATAGGCTGGCATCATAATTCTCAGAAGGATTAAGGATATCCAGAAGATGGTGGGGAATTCCCTGCTTCTCTTCTTCTTTCACCTTACCGGAACCGATATCCAGTCCTTTGTAAACCTGAACAGAGTCAGCGGAAATGCACTCTCCGTCCAAAGCCTTGGCTAAGGCAATGGAGGTACCGGTTTTTCCTACTGCGGTAGGACCTGCCAAAATCAATAAGGGCTTATGTTTTTCCCAAAGATTCATTTATACAATCCTCTTAAACATTTTCTCTAAATCCTGCTTTTTGAAGGCCACAATGGTGGGGCGTCCATGGGGGCAGGCATAAGGATTTTCCAAGGTAAAAAGCTTCTCTACCAAAGCCTCCGCCTCCTTAAAGCTTAGGAGCTGATTCCCCTTTACAGATGCCTTACAGGCCATGGAAGCAATTTTATCATAGACGCTCTCCGCTTCGGAAAGATTTCCTTCTTCTGCAAGAGCATCCAGAATTTCATGGAAAAGCATTTCCGCATCCAAAGAAGGAAAGTCCGCAGGGATTCCTTCTAAGGCATATCGCTTCTCTTCTTCCTTTCGGATTCTATAGCCAAGATGGGTAAAATAGTCCTTGGTCTTTTCATAGAGCTCTTCCTCTTTCGCACTAAAGACCATGGTTTTGGGAAGAATTCCCTGACTGATTCCCGGCTTTTCCAGGTAATTCCTTCGCATTCTTTCAAAGTTCACCTTCTCATGGGCAGCATGCTGATCCATAATAAAGAGTTCCTTTTGAAATTCTATCAACCAGTAAGTCTGAAAAACCTGCCCAATCAGGCGGAATTCCCTTTCTCCCTCTTCGGAGAAAAAGGAAGGAGAAAATAGACTTTCCTGTTCTGCTGATGGGAGATTTTCCGATTCGGTGAAAAGCTGCTCTTCCTTTGGGATAGTATTCTCTTCCTTTTCAGAAGCCTTTTCTTCTTCTAAACGAATCCCCTTTGTTAAGTCAAACTCTTCATAAATAAGCTTCTCTTCCCTTGTTGCTGCTTTCTGCTGATTCAGCTCCGGAACTTCTATTCTAAACGAAGCCTTCTCTGAAGCTTTTTCTGAAGCTTTTTCTGAAGCCTTCTCTGAAGCCTCTCCTATAGGGTACCCTTGATTTACAGCTTCTGCTTTTTCCTTCTCTTGCTCTTTTATTGCAGAAATCTGTTCGGCACCTTGCTTATCGTTTTGATCACTTCTAACTGCTTCTTCAGGAATATCATTTTTATTATCTTTTTTCTCCTCTTTTTTCTCCCAAAGCTGGCTGGAAGGGGAAAGAAATGTTGTACTTTTCTCCTCCTTCTCCTTTTGGAAAAGGGAAAGGGGGCTATGGTCAATCAAATCTGCTTTGGATAAAGTCTTGCTTACACAGTCAAAGAGTGCCTGATAAATTTTTTCTCGATTCTGAAAACGCACCTCCAGCTTTTGGGGATGCACATTCACATCCACAAGATTGGGGCTTAGATGTAAAAAGACGATGGCAAAGGGAAACTTATGCTGCATCAAAAAGGGTTTATAGGCGTCCTCCAGGGCTCTACTTAGTAAAGAATCCCGCACAAAACGACCATTCACGAAGAAAATTTCATATTGCCTGTTGGAACGGGTAAGGCTTGGCTTTCCCAAAAGCCCCTCAATATGCAGGGTAGCCAATCCTGTTAGGCTGGAAGGATAATAGGATTCCTTTATTTCCAGGCTATCCTTGGCAAAGCTCTTTCCGTAAATACCGAATACCACATCGGAAAGCTTCCCTCCTCCCAGGGTTTGGAATCGACTTTTTCCATCCTTTACAAAATGAAAAGAAATGCCCGGATTGGCTAGAGCCAGCTTTTCCACCATTTCCTCAACCCTACTGGCTTCCGTGCTTTCACTTAATAAAAACTTTTTTCTGGCAGGCACATTGTAGAAAAGATCCCGCACCAAAATGCTGGTACCGTCCATTCCCCCTACTTCTTCTATCGGAGAGAAGCTACCTCCCTCCACAAGAATTCTGTGGGCAAGAAAATCCTCCTGCCTTTTGCTGATACATTCCACCTTAGCCACGGAAGCAATAGAAGCCAAGGCCTCTCCACGGAAGCCGAAGCTTAAAATCTCTTCCAAGTCTTTGGGATTTTGGATTTTACTGGTAGCATGGGGCATAAAGGCCCTCTCCAAATCCTCGGAAAAGATTCCCTCTCCGTTATCGCTTACCCGAAGAAAGCTGATGCCGCCCCCCTTAATCTCTATGGAAATAGCCGTAGCTTTAGCATCCAAGGCATTTTCCACCAGCTCTTTTACGATACTGCTGGGACGCTCCACCACCTCTCCTGCGGCAATTTGATTGATGCACTCCTGGCTTAATAGGTGAATTTTCAACGAAGTTTCTCCTTTAAACTAAACAACAGATTTATGGCTTCCAAAGGACTCATACTTTCAAAGGAATCATTGCGAATACAGTCTAAAACCTCTTTCTCTTCCTTACTTAACTCTGAAGCGGAACTTTTTCTTCTTGTTTCTCCGGCCTTTAAGGTATTTTCCGGAAAATCCTCTTCGAAGTTTTCTTCCAAGGCCTCTTCGAAGTCCAAATGCTGAAGGCTAAGATCCTTTTCATTCAAAAAAGCGGAGATTTCTCTGGCTCTATCCAGTACAGGGGCGGGAACGCCCGCAAGCTTGGCCACATCAATACCATAGCTTTCGTCTGCCCCTCCCGGCATAATCTTACGAAGGAACTGTATTTCCCCCTGCTCCTTGGATACCGCTATACAGTAGTTTTTCACATTTTCCAGTTTTCCCTCCAAAACGCTTAATTCGTGGTAGTGGGTGGCAAAGAGGGTTTTGGCTTTGATTTCCTTGGCAAGGTACTCCACCACCGCCCAGGCTATGGAAAGGCCGTCAAAGGTGGAGGTACCTCTTCCGATTTCATCCAAAATCAAAAGAGAATCTTCCGTAGCATTTCGTAAAATATTGGAAACCTCACTCATTTCCACCATAAAGGTAGATTGACCGGAGGCCAAATCATCGGAAGCCCCCACCCTGGTAAAGATTCTGTCGCAGATAGGAATGTCCGCCTGCTTTGCCGGCACAAAGGAGCCGATGGAAGCCATCAGCACGATTAAGGCAACCTGACGCATATAAGTGGATTTTCCTGCCATATTGGGGCCGGTAATAATGGCAATCTTCTCCTCTTTACCAAGCCTTGCATCATTGGGAACAAAGCTTTGATCCTGTAAAAGTTTTTCCACCACCGGATGACGACCGTCCACAATCGTTAAATTACTTTCCTCATTGATTTTCGGACGAACATACTGCTCCTGCATAGCCACCTTGGCCAAAGAAAGGCAGGCATCCAAGAAGGCAATTTCCTTTGCGGTTTTTTGCATTCTTCCAAGTTCCCGGGAAAGCTCTTCCCGCAAATTTACAAAGAGACTGTATTCCAGCTGTTGCAAATTTTCCGCCGCCCCCAAGATTTTATTCTGCAAATCCTGTAATTCTAGGGTAGTGTATCGTTCTGCCTGTGCCAGAGTCTGTCTTCTGATAAAGTAGTCGGGAATTTCTCCCTGATAGGACTTGGAGATTTCAAAACAGTAGCCAAAAATACGGTTATATTTGATTTTCAGGTTTTTAATTCCGCTTTTTTCTCTTTCCCGCTCTTCCAGCCGGTTCAGCCATTCTTTCCCATGCTCCCCCGCTTCCCGGAAAAGTCGCACCTCTTCATGGAAGGAAGACTTAATGATTCCTCCCTCCTTAATGCTAAGGGGGGGATCTTCTTCAATGCATTCATCAATCCTGGTATAAAGCTCTTCCAAAGCATCCATATCCTGCCCTAAGCCCTGTAAAAGCTTTCCGGAAAAGGAGCTTAAAGTCCTCTTAATCACCGGCAGAAATTGCAAGGAGGATTTTAAAGCCAGCATATCTCTGGCATTGGCGGAGGAAATGCTGATTTTTCCGATCAGTCTTTCCATATCGTAGATGGAATCCAGATATTCCCTAAGCTCTTCTCCGTCAATATAACGCTGACAAAGCTCTTCGATACAATCCAAACGCTCCTCCATTTTCTTTCTTTCCCGAAGAGGGCGTTCCAGAAAATGGCGAAGCATACGACTTCCCATGGCGGTATGGGTTTTATCCAGTACCCCAAGCAGGCTTCCTCGCTTTTTCTTGTCTCTAAGAGTTTCCCAAAGCTCCAGGTTTCTCTGGGTGGAAAGGTCCAAAAGCATATAGTCTTCCCGATGAAAACGCTCTATATGCCGAATATGGGATAAAATATTCTTCTGGGTATCATACAAATAACGTAGGCAGGCTCCTAAAGCCCTTCTTTCCAAGGGGGCATGCTCCAAGCCTAAACCGGGGATGGAAGAAGAAAAATGGGAAGAAAGAATCTTATCCGCCTCTTCCTTTCCAAAATAATCCTTCTCCTTTTCTGTAATGCTTAGGCTAAAGCGACTGTCCAAAGCAGAGCTTAATTCTTTATCCTCTAAAAAGCCTATGGGGCAGAGAATCTCCTTTGGGGAAAAACGGGAAATTTCATCCAGAAGCTCCTTGCTGTCGGAAACACTTAAACTGTATAGCTCTCCGGTACTGATATCCACGGTGGCAAGACCAATGCCGCTGTTTCCCGGATAGATGGCGGAAAGATAGTTATTTTTCCCTTCCTCTAAAGCAGTTTCCTCGGTCTGGGTTCCGGGGGTAATCACTCGGATAATCTCCCGCTTTACCAGTCCCTTGGCAAGCTTTGGATCCTCTACCTGTTCTCCTATGGCGACCTTAAAGCCCTGGGAAACCAATTTGCTGACATAGGAATCCGCCGCATGATAAGGAATTCCGCACATGGGAGCCCTTTCCTCCAGACCGCAATCCTTCCCTGTAAGCACCAAATCCAAAGCCTTGGAGGCTTTGATGGCATCCTCAAAGAACATTTCATAAAAATCTCCAATGCGGTAAAAGAGGAGGGCATCAGGTACCTCCTTCTTGCTCTCCAAATATTGCCGCATCATAGGGGATAATTTTGCTTCATCCATTAAAGAACACTCCCATAGTAATAAAAGCCCATAGATTTATCCAAACGAACCGGAACAATTTCTCCGATTAAGCGCTCTCCACCTTCAAAGTGAACCAGCACATTGTTGCTCAGTCTTCCGGTCAACATATTCTCGGACTCTTTGTCCTTTTCTTCCACTAAAACTTCCATGACCTTACCCAGGTCTCTTCCTTCTCGCTCCTCTGAATGAAGACGAATATGCTCTAACAGTCGCTGGAATCGCTCCTTAACCACATCCTCAGGAACTGCTTCCCACTTAGCAGCCGGAGTTCCCGTACGCTTAGAGTACTGGAAGGTAAAAGCGGAATCAAACTTGGAGTAGGCTACCACCTCCATGGTATCCTGAAAATCCTCCTCCGTCTCCCCGGGGAAACCTACTATAATGTCTGTCGTCAGACTCACATCCGGCAAAACTTCTCTTACCTTTTTCACCAAAGCCATATAGGATTCCTTACTGTAATGCCGGTTCATCCTCTTTAAAATTGCAGTAGAGCCGGATTGTAGGGGCAGGTGAATATGATTGCAAATGTTTTCATTTTCCTTCATAACCTGTAAAAGCTCATCGGAAAAATCCTTGGGGTTCGGAGTCATGAAACGGAGTCGCTTAAGACCGGGAAGCTTTGCAATTTTTGCCAAAAGCTCCGGAAAGGAACATTCCTCCTTCTTGTCCAAGCCATAGGAATTCACATTTTGCCCAAGGAGCATGATTTCTTTTACGCCGTCGGCAATTAATGCCTCACATTCTTTCAAAATTTCCTGAGAATATCTGGACTTTTCTCTTCCTCTCACGTAGGGCACAATACAATAAGTACAGAAATTATTGCAGCCAAAGCTGATATTTACGGCTGCTCTAAAGCTATATTTCCTCTTGGAGGGAAGATTTTCCACGATTTCCGTACTATCCTCCAAAAGTTCTACCTTCTTCTCCTTGGAGAGCATGGTTTCCAAAAGATACTCTGCCAACTTATAGATATTGTGGGTACCGAAAATCAGATGCACATAGGGATATTTTCTCTGAATGGTTTCCACCTCATCCTTTTCCTGCATCATACAACCGGTAATTCCAATGATTAAGTCCTTATTTCTTTGATAGAGATGCTTAAGCTGTCCGATACGACCATAAAGCTTTTGATTGGCGTTCTCCCGGACGGTACAGGTGGTAAAGAGGATTACATCCGCTTCCTCTTCCTTCTCCGTAATGCTATAGCCTGCTTCCTGTAAAATTCCCTGAAGCTTTTCTCCGTCCTTGGCAGACATCTGGCAACCGATGACGGTCACCATGGCCTTGGCCTCATAGCCCTCTCCCTTTTTTACATCCAACAGGGCTTTGATTTGTTCTATAAAGTAAAACTGGCGCTCCGGCTCATTGGCAGGTGCGTTTTCCAATATTTCCGTAAATAATTTATTTCCCACAATTCCCTCACATTTCTAAGATCTATTTCTATACTCAATTTCTAAAATCAATTTCTAAATTTTATTCCTATACTCAAATTCAAAATCAATTTCTAAATTTTATTCCGGTATTCTATTGAAACCTGTAGGTAAGAAATCTCTTCTTATCTTCTATCCGCGGTTTTGTAAGGAACGGATATAGGCCTCTGCCACCTTCATACCATCCATGGCTGCACTCATTATGCCGCCTGCATATCCTGCCCCTTCACCACAGGGATAAATATCCTTCTCCATACAGCGGAAATTTTCATCTCTTAAAATTCTAAGGGGAGAAGAGGTTCTGCTCTCCACGCCGTAAACCAGGGTATTCCCCTTGGCAAATCCCTTCATCTTTCCTTCAAAGGCTTCCATAGATTCGATAAAATCCTCTTTTATATTGCCAAGCTTTGGATAGTTTTCAAACCGGAAAAGAGGGTTTAGATCACATTCCTTGCTCTGTCCCTTCAGCATGAGCTCTAAATCTTCGATTTCATTTGCGACATTTTTAATTTTGTCGTATCTGCTATAAGGCACTCTTCCCTCTCCCAGGTGAAAGGCTTTTTCTTCCCAGTATTCCTGTAAAGCAATTCCGGCAAGGGGATTATTTTCTCCACCATACTCCTCTTTTTTTACCGTGAAGATAATGGCGGAGTTGGCATAGCCGCTATCTCTTTTGCTATAGCTCATGCCGTTCACACAAAGTCTTCCCTCCTCCGAAGAAGAGTTTACCACATATCCTCCCGGACACATACAAAAGCTGTAAAAAGAACGATGCTTTGCCTGATGACTGATTTTATAGGCGGAGGCTCCCAGCTTTTCTCTTAATTCCTCAGAAATCTCGCCGTATAAGGCTGTATCGATATCTTTTTGACTGTGCTGTACTCTAAAGCCCATGGCAAAATCCTTTGCCAAAAGAGGATAAGAAAGAGCGTAAAGCTCCCGAAAACTATCCCTTGCACTATGGCCTATAGCAATGATTAGAGGATTCTTCTCCTCCTTTTGAAAATGATACTGTTGTCCAAAATGGATTTCTCCTCCAAGGCTTTCGATTTCCTTTCGGATAGAGGAAACAATGGAAATCAGGTCATCCGTTCCCACATGGGGCTTGGCATCATAGAGGATTTCTTCCTTGGCACCATGCCGGATAAATTCCTGAAGGACAAAACGGGAACGACCGTTTTGATCCTTTACCAGGGTATTGAGCTTTCCGTCTGAAAAGGTACCTGCTCCCCCTTCTCCAAATTGCGGATTGGATTCCTTGTTTAAAATCCCTTTTTCCCAAAGGGCTTCCACATCCTTAGCTCTTTCCTCTACTGCCTTCCCCCGCTCATAAACAATGGGGCGACAGCCTGCTCTAGCCAAGAGTAGACTTGCAAAGATTCCTGCCGGTCCAAAGCCCACCACTATAGGGCGATGCTCTTCCCGTTGAAAGAAATCTTCCAAAGCCTTTCCTTGAATCTTTTCCGGACACTTAGGCTCTTGATACAATACGGGAATATAGCTTTGAATATCTTTATTCTTTACCTTGGCCAGAACTTTCTTTTCCGAAACTCCTCTTAGCTCTACGGAAACCGTATACACATAAAAGAGCTGAGGCTTTTTTCTGGCATCCAAAGAACGGCGAAGAATCTGATAAGCAGAAATCTCCTCCTTTTTCAGCTTCAGGCACTTGGCAATGGCCGGAAGAAGGGCTTCCTGTCCCTCCTCTACAGCGAGTTTTAACTGTCCAATTTTAATCATTTTTCTTCCCCATGGCTCTTCCTGCCAAAATTCCCGATCCAAAGGCAAAATGAAGGTTATAGCCTCCACAAATGCCGTCCACATCCAGTATCTCTCCGGCAAAATATAAATCCGGATTCTTTTTACTTTGAAAATCCGGAATAAAAATTTCCGATAAATTTACCCCCCCTGCCGTACACTGGGCTCTTTGAAAATCTCCGATTCTTTCCGGAAGAAAGGGAAAATGTAGGCAAAGAAGACATAATTCCAAAATTTTTTTATCCGAAATATCTTTTATCTTTTGTTTTATGGGAAAACTTACCCTTTCGTAAAGCACTTGACTCAGCTTTTCCGGAAATAGTCCCAGAAGAAAGGCGTCTCCCTTCTCCCTTTCCAAAAGCTCCTTTCTTTTAAGAAAATAGTTTTTGGCCTCCTCCTCTTCGAATTTCGGAAGAAAGGACAGTTCCAAAGAAAACTTTGCCTTATCTTGCAATAGAGTGTGCACCAGGCGACTCATTTGAAAAACGATAATACCGGATATCCCGTAATCCGTGCATTGCAGTTCTCCCTCATCCTGAAAAAGTAAATCCTGCTCTTTCCAAAGCTTCGCCCTCACATCCACTCTGACACCGGACCAAAGCTTAACATAGTCTTCCCTGGTATAGATGGGGACAAGGCTGGGGAAAAGAGGAGAAACCGTATGGGATAAAGTTTTCGCAAAACCATAGCCCTCACCGGAAGCTCCAAGAGCTTCCATAGCCAGTCCTCCGCTGGCAATTAAAAGCTTCCTTCCTTGTAGAGAAAACGCTTTTTCTTCCCATTCTATTTTTTCTTTTTTATTCTTTTCCTTTTTTCTGTTTTTTTCCTTACTTCCGGAAACAAGAGCATAGTCGGAAAAATGATCCTTGTGAAAGGAAGAATCATCTCCTCCCTTAGGCAGAAGCTTTTTTCCTTTAAGAAAAAATCCTTCTTTCTCAGTCCAGGAAATTGCTTCAACCCTATGCTGCAGACAGATTTCTACACCCAGATTATAAAGGGCATTTTCCAAACATTGCACCATGCTTTTTGCCTGATCCGAGTAGGGGTACACATAGTCTCCCCTAAACTTGGGATAAATTCCCAAAGCCTTGAAATATTCCAGAGAATCTATGCTATCAAACTGTGCTAAAAAGGGAGGAATGCATTCCGGATGATTGCTGCGATAGGCATTGGCATTCATGGAAAGATTGGTATAATTGGCTCTTCCGTTTCCGGTCTGACTTAATTTCTTACCAAGGCAGGCTTGTTTTTCCACCAAAAGAACCGACTTTGCACCGGCTCTTTTTGCTTCTATGGCAGCCACCATACCGGCAGCTCCTCCTCCCACAATGATACAATCCTTCATATTGCCCCTATTCTTTTCTATATCCTTTGATTATATTTCATCTTTTTAAATTTAAGCTTATTTATAGTTTTCGCTTTTAATCCTTTATAAATCTCTTTAAACGTCCCCCCATAGGCATTTCATCCAGGTCTTCTTTGGAAAAGGCATTCATCTTCAGAAGACTTCCAAAGTAGAGAACCACCGCAACGAAAATCGCCGGAAGTAAAGACAGGGCGGAACCGATTCTTCCCTTCCCAAGCTTCTCCGGAAGAAGGAAATGAATCAAGAAATAGCAGCCAAATGCAAAAATTCCCATAATGAGAGAAGCTAAAATAGGATATCCTATGGTTTTTCCCCAGTCTATTACGCATCTGGTATGGCGTTTTATAGCGGCCTGGTTTAAGATGCACATCATGATGGCAAAAAGGATATTGGAAACAACTACTCCGTAGATGCCGGTTTTTCCATATAAGAGAAGTAACAAACTGGCCAAATGAAATACCAAAGAAATGATGGAATGCTTAAGAGGCAGATTCAGATGTCCCAATCCCTGTAAAATGGCATTACTGATGGTGGACAGAGAATAGAACAAAACCGCTAAGGCTCCGATTCTGGTCACATTAATCAAAAGCATTACATTTTTTCCGGGAAAAAGCATTCTGCATAGAGGCTCCGCCAAAATACACATCCCCACCGTACATGGCACGGCAATCAGCATGCTGAAGCGAATACTGGTCTGGATTTGTCCAAGGGTCTTTTTCCGATCATGGGAAGCAACCGCCGCAGTAAGACTGGGAATCAAAGAGGAGGATAAGGCATTGGCCAAGGCCACGGGAATATTAAAGAGAATATGATATTCCCCGAAAATTCCCCACTCCATTACAATCCGCTTGGTGGGAATCTGAAGCTTAGTCATAATGCTGGAATAAAAATAATCATCCAAAACGGAGGAAATATTGTATACCGTACTGGAAATCAGGATAGGAACCATAGTTGAAAACAACAATAAGGCGGAGCGCTCGTAGCTTTCCACCATACTGCTATCCTTCTTGGCTCTCTTTCTAAGTCTTGGTCTTTGATAGGAATAAAGCATCAAAAAGAACAGCAGGGCAATAAAAGCTCCCACACCGGTTCCGATAGCTCCTCCCATAGCACCGAATGCATAGGAATACTCCGTGTTATTGTATAGCAAATTGGCTTCTTTTCCCTTAGCGAAAAGAAGGTATGCCATTAAAACGGAAAAAACGGCATTGGCAATCTGTTCCAAGATTTGAGAAATAGCTGTAGGAATCATATTTCCCATGCCCTGAAAGTACCCGCGCAAAAGTCCAAGATAGGCCATAATCCAAACGGTTGGAGCCAAGGCCCTAAGGGCATAAGAAGCAAAGGGCTTTTTCAAGGCTCCGGCTATGGCATCCGCCCCGAAGAAGAGTACAAAAGCCATAACTGCTCCCATAATGGAAGCATAAATAAAAGAAACCCTTAAAACTCTTTCCGTATTTTTAAAACGTTTCGCCGCCAAATTCTGAGAAATCAGCTTGGAAATGGCAGTGGGCATGGAATAACTGGATAAAATCAGGAGTAGGGTATAAATAGAAAAGGCTGAGGTATAATAACCATTTCCCTCATCGGAAATAATTGCGGAAAGTGGAATTCGGTAAACCATGCCGATAAGGCGAACCAGAATTCCGGCAACTGCAAGAAGAGATCCCTGCAGAACAAAATTATTTCCGCTTGATCTTCTTTTTGTGGAGACTTGTCTTCTGCCTTCTCTCATCGGTAATATCCTCTATTCTCTAATATCTCTTCCTGCTTCTGCTCCATTTCTTTTCGTTCCTCTTCCTCCATGTGATCATAGGAGAAAAGGTGTAAAAGGGAATGGGCAATCAAAAAAGCAAGCTCTCTCTCCAAAGAATGGCCGTAGCTCTCCGCCTGTTCCTTTACCTTGTCCCAGTTTAGGACAATATCTCCCAGCATCAGCTCTCCGGTTTCCGGATCAAAATTCCCCCATTCCTCTTCCAAGCTTTCAGGAAAGCTTCCCGGAGGATCTAAAGACAATAAAGGAAAAGACAGAACATCCGTTGCATAATCAATTCCTCTTTGGCTTAGATTTAATTCCCGCATCTCCTCTGACTCTATAAAGCTTACGGAGAGGGAAACATCATAGGGACAGGAAACATAATCAAGACTTTCCTCCACGATATCCTGAATGATTTTTTCGTAATCCAGACTTGTTTGTTCCTTCACTTCCCACTGAATGTCTATTTGCATATTTATCCTTCTTTTTTCTTTCTTCGTCCTTTTCGTAGGCATTAACGATTCTTTGCACTAAGGGGTGACGAACCACGTCTTCACTGGTAAGGGTGGAAAATGCTATTCCCTCCACATTTTTTAAAACATGGATAGCATCCTCCAAACCGGATTTCTTTCCTTCTTCCAAATCCTTTTGGGTTAAATCTCCGGTAACCACCACCTTAGAGCCGAAGCCTAT
>NZ_CABSXI010000024.1:0-33168 GCF_902481605.1 uncultured Oribacterium sp.
AAAGATTTAAAAGATTTAAAAGATTTAAAGAACAAAAGGAGTAAAATGCGGGAAGAGCAAAGGGAAAAATTAAAGAAAATCATCTTGGATCTTATCAAGGATCCAAGCTACCACCCCATGAAGGAAAAGGAACTTTGCTTCTTTCTTGGCGTACCCAAAGAAGAAAAGGCTGCCTTTCAAGAGATTCTTATGGAAATGCAGGAGGAGGGCGTTATCGGCATTTCCCTGCAAGGGAAATACAGCCGGGCGGAAAGTTTCTCCCAAAAGGGGACCTTTCATGCCAATCGGCGAGGCTTCGGCTTCGTTTCCCTAAGTGAAAAAGAGGAAGATGTCTATATTCCCAAGGGAGAAGCCGGCAACGCCATGGACGGGGATCTGGTAAAGGTCATACTTACCAAAAAATCTGAAAACGGCAGCAAGGCAGAGGGAAAAATCAGCAAGGTTTTAGAACGGGCCAACAAGGAAGTGCTGGGTCTTGTAAAGGAAAAGCGGGAAGGACTCTATCTCTCCCCGGATAATCCCAAGCTTCCGGATTGCATTTTGATTTCCCCGGGAAGGGACAAGGGGGCTGTGCCCGGAGATAAGGTGGTTTTGGAAATCCTCTCCTATGGTCCTTCCAAGGAGAACAAAGCCCCGAGAGGTCGTATTCCCCGGAAAAGAATTAGCCCTCTTCTCTCCTGCCCCGTAGGAGAAGTGAAGGAAATCTTAGGGCATAAGGATGATCCGGGAATGGATGTGCTTTCCGTAATTCGTTCCTTCTCATTACCTGAGGAATTTCCGGAGGATGTGCTTTTAGAGGCCAATCAGCTTCCCAATGCCGTATCCCCTGAAAAGGCGGAGGAGACGGGACGAAAGGATTTTCGGAAGCTTACTACCATTACCATTGACGGAGAGGATGCCAAGGACTTGGATGATGCCATTTCTTTGGACTATTTTCCGGAGAAGGAAGAATATAGACTTTATGTACATATTGCGGATGTGAGCGATTATGTGAAGGAAGGAAGCGCTCTGGATTTGGAGGCTTTGGAGCGGGGTACCTCTGTTTACCTGACAGACCGGGTAATTCCCATGCTGCCGAAGGCCCTAAGCAACGGCATTTGCTCCCTCCATGAGGGAGTGGACAGACTTTGCCTTAGCTGTATTATGGACTTCGACCGGGAAGGCCGCCCCCTCTCCCATGAAATTACGCCCTCCATCATTTGCTCCAATAAAAGAATGTCCTATCACAAGGTAACAGCGCTTTTAGAGGACAAGGAATGGGAGGACCCGGAGGAGAAGCTTTCTTATCTGCCTTTCCATGAGCTTCTTACGAAAATGCGGGAGCTGGCGAGACTTCTTCGAAAATCCAGAATGGCCAGAGGAGCTTTGGACTTTGATTTTCCCGAATCCAAGGTGTATTTTGATGAAAATGGAAATATTTCCAAAATTTGTGCAGAGGAAAGGGAAGAATCCCATAAGATTATTGAGGAATTTATGCTTATTGCCAATGAAACCGTGGCAGAGGAGTATTACTGGCGGGATATCCCCTTTTTATATCGTATTCACGAAAAGCCGGATTGGGAAAAATGGCAGAATCTCTCCCATGTTCTCTCCTCCTTTTCCTATAGTTTAAAGGCAAAGGATCCGGACAATCTGCGACCGAAGGCTTTGCAGGAGCTGCTTTCCAAATTAAAGGGAAAACCGGAGGAAGCCATGCTCAGCAGCATGATTCTTCGTTCCCTAAAGCAAGCCAAGTACAGTACAGAGCCGGAAGGGCATTTTGGACTGGCCAGTAAATATTACAGCCATTTTACCTCTCCCATCCGCCGTTATCCCGACCTGCAGATTCATCGTATTATTAAGGAAAATATCGCCTATCAGGAAAATGAGAAGAGGCGCAGGCATTATGAGCGGATTCTGCCGGATGTGGCAAGCCAAAGCTCTCTTCGGGAAAGACGAGCAGAGGAAGCGGAACGAGATTGTATGAAGCTGAAAAAATGTCAGTACATGAAGAACTTCTTGGGAGAGGTCTTCCCGGGAAGAATTTCCGGTCTTACCCAGTACGGCATTTATGTCACTTTGGAAAACAGCATTGAGGGCATGATTCCTCTTCGCTTTATGACAGAGGACTACTACATTTTCAATGAGGAGGAAATCAGTCTTAGAGGCGAGGCAAGCGGAAAGACCTTCCACATGGGGGATCCGATGTGGATTTCCGTTTATGCGGTGGACACCCTAAGCAGAAGTATTGATTTTCTTCCCTACTATCCGGAAGATGCAGAAGGAGGCAATAGTCTTGACTAAGGAAAGCATTAAGCAAATCGCCAACAATAAAAAAGCCTTTCACGACTACTTTGTGGAGGAAAGCTTTGAATGCGGAATTCAGCTTTTCGGAACCGAAGTAAAGTCTCTTCGTTTGGGGCAGGCTTCCATTAAAGAGGCCTTTTGTCAAATTCGTAACGGGGAATGTTTTGTGGTGGGCATGCATATCAATCCCTACGAGCGGGGCAACATTTTCAATAAGGATGCCTTAAGAGACAGAAAGCTTCTGCTGCACAAGCAGGAAATCCATAGACTTTTGGGAAAAATCAAGGAGCAGGGTTATACCTTGATGCCCCTTTCCCTTTATTTTAAAGGAAGTCTTGTGAAGCTGAACATGGGACTCTGCCGTGGTAAAAAGCTTTACGATAAGCGGGAAGATATGAAGAAAAAGGCACAGAGAAGGGAACTGGAAAAGGAATTCAAAAAGGCGAATATCAGAGTATAGAAAAAGGAGCTGTAAAAACCAATTTTTACAGCTCCTTTTTCGTTAGCGGTAAGAAGCCTCTTATCTTTAATCACTTCATTAATCTATGTCTAAAATCCTAATTCCTCATTTACCAAAATCACATGAATACGATCTGTATGGCGAGAATAGCGAGTAATCAAAATCTGACAGCAGATGGTATCCGGAGATTTACAATCTGAACACTTTCCCGTTACCTTACATGGTGTCTTAATATCAAACCTTTGGGTATTGGTGGGAGCCGCCACATTTCTGGCCCTCTTCATGGCACTGTCCAGGTCCGGACAAATCTTCTGCATTCCCACAATAAAAACCACCTTCTTCGGTCCCTGGGCGATACAGGATACTCGGTTGGCATTCCCATCAATATTTACCAGTACCCCATCATCCGTCATGGCATTTGCACTGGCTAAGAAAACATCCGCATCGTAAGCCGCAAGCAGTGCCGCCCTTGGCTCCATTTGACTTCTATCAATAAAATTGTATTCTCCCTCTTTTAAGGCAGACACCAAGCCAATCTCCATGGCACTCGTACAGCCGCCCATGGAAATTCTGCTGCCCTTGGGAATAAGATCCAAAGCCAGCTTTAAAGCCTCTTCCTTGTCCTTGGCATAATAGCCTGTCATATTTCGAGACTTCAAGCCCTTAATAACCGTCTCTGCCAGTAACTCATTTCTCTTTTTTCCGTAAATATCCATAAGCACTCCTTCCAATAAGACTCAACAGAATATTTTTAGCACGAGTTCCCAAGCTTTTCAAGAGAGGTAGACAATCTGAGCTCGTCGGCACTTAGCAAGAAAGAGTGAAACGAAGTTCGAGCTTAGTACCGCTACGTAAGCGAAGTTAGCGAAAGCGTGATTCCCGAAGAAACCCACCTTAGTATTTCTGCTATAAGCCATACCGCAGTAGTTTTGGTATAGATTTAGTAAAGCAAAAAGCCGATGGGGGAGTTTGAAGTAGACAATCTGAGCTCGTCGGTACTTAGCAAGAACGAGTAAAGCGAAGTTCGAGCTTAGTACCGCTACGTAAGCGAAGTTAGCGAAAGCGTGTCTACCGAGAAATCCCCATCGGCTTTTTGCGTATCCTTATTCTATTATATAACTACGAGGCTATGGCCTAAGCATCCCTCAGTCTTGCGCCCTTTTCCTCCAAAGCCTTCAAAAGACTATTAGTACATCCTACAATCTCCTGCTCTGTAAGGGTGTGGTCCTTGGCTCTGATGCTAACCTTATAGGACATGGACTTGTAGCCCTCCTGCACCTGTGCTCCCACATAGATATCGAAGAGCTCGATCTTCTCCAAAAGCTCTCCCGCTCCCTTTCGGATGGCCTCCTCCAAGTCGCCGGCCATCACATTTACCGGTACTAAAAGAGAGAAGTCACGGGTAACCGCCGGAAACTTTGCCACCGGCTTATACTTTCTAAAGTCTCCGGAGAGAGGATAAAGAGCCTCTAAATCCAGAATGGCCACATAAGCCTTTTCCTTCATATCAAAGTTCTGCAATACCTCCGGATGAATTTCTCCCAAGGAGCCTAAAAGCTTTCCTTCGTAAGAAATATTTGCCTTTCTTCCCGGATGGTAAAATGCCTTTTCGCAATCTTTATCATAGTGGAAATTTCCCTGTAAGCCGGACTGACGAAGCAGTTCCTCCACCTCTCCCTTTAAGCTGAAGAAATCTCCCTCTCCTGCAAATCCAAGGGTTAAGGTCATTCTCTCCTCCGGAAGCTCTGTCAAGGGAAGAGCCTTGGGGATATAAATTTTAGCCATTTCAAAAAGCTTGGCATTCTTGTTCTTGTGATGCTCATTTAGGCTTAAAGCCTGTAACATGCCCGGTACGGAACTGGTGCGCATTACGGAGAAGTCCTCTCCCAAGGGGTTGGCAATGGTAATCTGCTGCCATTCCATAGCATCCTTAGGGAATAAAAGCTTCTCATAAACCTTCTTGGACTCAAAGGAATAGAAATAGCTCTCGGAATAGCCCAAAGCCTCTGCCAAATGACGAAGCTTCTGATTTAACTGTAAATCCTTGGCCTTACCTCCAACGGTGGTAGCCTTTGGCAGGGTGCTGGGAATCTTGTCATAGCCGTAGAAACGGGCAACTTCCTCCGCAATATCCGCCATTCTCTCCAAGTCCTGTCTAAAGCTTGGGATAACAAGGGATAGCTCCTCCCCATTTGCACCATTCTTTACCTCTGTGGAAATCTCCAAAGCTGTCAAAATCTTCTTCATTTCCTCTCCGGAAAGAGAAAGTCCTAAAAGATTGTTGATGTCAAAAACGGAAACTGTAAGCTTAGTATCCTCCCGCTTTTCAGGATAGCAATCCAACATTCCTCCCACTACCTCTCCGGCTCCCAGCTCTTCAATCAAGGTGCAGGCTCTATCCATAGCCATTTCGCAAAGGTTTGGATCTAAGCCTTTTTCAAAGTAAGCGGAAGCATCGGTACGAAGTCCCAGCTTTCTTCCGGAAAGACGAATATTGGTGCCGTCAAAACAAGCCGCCTCCAATACCACATTTTTCACCTGATCGGTAATCATGGAATTCTCTCCTCCCATGATTCCTCCCAAGGCAATGCTTCTTTCCCCATCCTTAATGCAGAGGATGCTGTCGCTAAGCTCATGCTCTACGCCGTCCAGCGTGGTGAAGCTTTCCCCTTCCTTGGCTCTTTCCACAATGATTTTATGTCCCTTGATGGTGTCGTAGTCAAAGGCATGCATGGGCTGTCCCAGCTCCAGCATCACATAGTTGGTGATGTCCACGAAGTTATTGATCGGACGAATTCCTGCGGTGCGAAGACGAATCTGCATCCAAAGGGGGGAAGGAGCAAAATGCACATTTTTAATCAGTCTTGCGGTATAGCGTTTGCAAAGCTCCGGAGACTTTAACTCCACGGACAAATAAGAAGAAACATCCTCCTGATTGCCAAGCTTTTCAATCTTTGGATACTGAAGGGCCTGCTTAAAGGTTGCCGCCGCCTCCCTTGCCAAACCAAGTACGGAGAAGCAATCCACACGGTTAGAAGTAATCTCATACTCATGCAAAACATCTCGTAGACCTAAAAGCTCTACCGCATCCACTCCCACCGGAGTTCCTTCCGGGAAAATGTATAAACCGCTCTCCGGTGCTTCCGGAAACAGGTTCTTTTCTCCTCCAAGCTCTTCAATGGAGCACATCATACCGTTGGAGGGAACGCCCCTTAGCTTTCCGGCACGGATTTCCACGCCTTCCTTGGGCTTACTGCCGTCATGGGCCACCTTTACCTTACCACCGTCCAAAACCACGGGAACCACGTCTCCCTGCTTCATATTCTGAGCACCGGTAACAATCTGAATCTGCTCGTTTCCGATATCTACCTGGCAAATAGAGAGCTTGTCCGCATCCGGATGCTTCTCCAAAGAAAGAATCTTTCCGGTAACAATCTTTTCCAGATTTTCTCCCAAATCCTCCATGGTTTCTACCTTATTTCCTGCCAATGTCATGGCATCCCGGAATTCCTGTCCGCTTACGGAAAGTCCCGGAACATAGGCTCTCAGCCAATTCATGGATGTATTCATATTTTCCCCCTAACTCTTAAAACTGCTCCAGAAAACGCAGGTCATTTTCATACAAAAGACGCATATCATCGATTTCATACTTCAAAAGGGCAATTCTCTCTAGGCCCACACCGAAGGCGAAACCGCTGTATTCCTTGGAATCAATGCCACAGCTTTCCAAAACCTTGGGATGTACCATACCGCAACCCAAAATCTCAATCCAGCCCTCTCCCTTACAGAAACGGCAACCCTTTCCCTTACATTTAAAGCAGGACACATCCACTTCTGCGGAAGGCTCTGTAAAGGGGAAGTGATGGGGACGAAGCTTGGTCTTGGTATCCTGTCCGAACAGCTCCTTGGCAAACAAATCCAGAGTTCCCTTTAAGTCGGAAAAATGAATATTTTTGTCAATCACCAATCCCTCAATCTGGTGGAAAGAGGGGGAGTGGGTAGCATCCACCGCATCGGAACGGAATACTCTTCCCGGACAAATCATACGAATAGGCGGCTTATGAGTCTCCATATATCTTGCCTGTACAGAGGATGTCTGGGTACGAAGCAAAATGTTGGAATTAATGTAGAAAGTATCCTGTTCATCTCTTGCAGGATGTCCTTTCGGAATATTCAGCTTCTCAAAGTTGTAGCTGTCATACTCCACCTCTGGTCCCTCTACCACCTCATAGCCCATGCCGATAAAGATTTTCTCCACCTCTTCCAGAGCTAAAGTATTGGGGTGGGGATGACCATAACGAATCTTCTTGGCGGGAAGGGTAATGTCAATGGTCTCCTCCTGCATTTTTGCTTCCCGAAGACTTCTCTCCAAAGCTTCTCCATGGCTCTTAATGCTCTGCTCCACCTTTTGGAACATTTCGTTAACCAGCTGTCCGAACTTCGGTCTTTCCTCCGGACTGAGATCCTTTAAAAGCTTCTTCGCCTCGGTCAGTTCTCCCTTCTTCCCTAAGAACTGTACTCTGATGTCGTTTAAGGCTGTTAAGTCCTTGGAACCTGCAATCTGTTCCTCAGCCCGTTTTACAATCTCTTGCAATACTTGATGATCCATACACTCTTCCCTTTCCACTTTAATATTTGTTCTACTCCCTCTTACAAAGAAAATCCGCTTTCTTTTGAGAACCTTTTTAGAGTTGTTCTTTTTTACTTATTCTTACTTATTTCTACTAATAAAAAAGCCCCTGTCTGTTCTCAAACAGACAGGGACGATTGCTCGCGGTACCACCCTGTTTTTCGATTCTTTCTTCTTAATCAAGAATCGAACCCTCATTTTGAATGTAACGTATTCCACGGTTTTTGCTACTCTCCTTCACAAAAACAGCTCCGGCGGGAAAATTCCATCGGGAAGATAGAAAGGACTTTCAGCCAAGGTCCCTCTCTCTAGACTATCTTTTCTCCCTTTGTACTGGGCGCCATCTTCGCTTTTCAACCGACAGTTTATTGCCTAATGAAGGAAAAGTCAAGCTTTAGGCTTAGACTCCGGCTCCTGCTTTTCTTCTCCTTGCTTTAGCCTTGTATCTTCTTTCTCTTCTTCCTTCTCCTTGCCTAAATCCGTGGCTTCACTCCAGACACGAATCTGGCTCTTTGTGGTTTTCTTCACCACATACATGGCATAGTCAGCATTTTTCTGGAGCTGATCCGGATTGGTTCCTCCTTCGGGGTACCAGCTCACACCGCCGGAAAGACGAAGCTGCTTCTTTTCTCCATCCGGAAGCATAATAAAGCTGTTGTCAATGGTCTCCTGCAATCTTTCAATCAAGGCATTGATACGACTCCGATTGCCCTCTTCATCAAAGATAAAGGCATTGAACTCGTCTCCGGAAATACGGGAATAAATGGCTTCATCCCCCAATCCTTCTCGCATGGCATCGGAAGCACAGCGGATATATTTGTCTCCATATTCATGACCGTAGGTATCGTTTACAATTTTCAGATTATCCAGGTCCATCATGATATAAGCACCGATAGCATTTCCTCCACCCTTTTTCTCCAAAAGCTCCCGGATTCTTCGTCCGAAGGCTCTTCGGTTGTAAAGGTCTGTCAGGAAGTCATGGTCTCTTTCGTATTGCAGATTTCTTTGTTCCTGTAAAAGTCGATCGGACAAATCCTCCAGGGCCTCCGACATCTGATCAATCTCTAAAATGCCGGTTTCTCTGAGACGAAGTTTATCCGTCGTCTTATTACTGCGAATCGCCAGCGCCAGCTTCCGAATAGGCTTTTGCAAAAATAGGGAAATCACAAGGCTTCCCACGATTCCGATACCCAGAGTCAGAATAATGGTAACGGACATGACGAAGGTCATCCTATCCGCAAAGCGGTTCATCGTCTTATAGGGAATAGCCGCTCCCAACTGCCACTCCATATCAGTGAAAGGTCCTACTGTGGAAAAAAGATGTAAAGGCATACTGAAGGTAAAATAATTCTTCTTATCCGAAACAACTTTCCCTTCCCGGTCTTCTCCTATCGTAGCTTCTATCGAATTGAGCTGAATGATATCCTGGTAGCTTGTACTGCTTCCCTCTGAATTTCCGCTTTTATGAATACTGAGAAAATACGAGGCAGTTCCACTACCGTCCAATTCTCTGGAGGGCAGATTTTGCTTCAAATAATCCACCAAAATATCCACTCCCAGAACTCCATACACCCGTCCGTCGGAAAGCCGTAGGGGAACTGAATAGGCAATGGCTTCTCTGGTTTCGCCGAATAAGGTATAGGGTTTACTCCAAAATCCCATATCCTCCCAGGTCACATCCGGCTTACTGTAAAAGGTCGCTTGGGTAGGTTCATATAAAAAGTCATAATAGGGCACATCTGCCGTACCGAATTGAAAGCTGGTATTCCAGGTTTTATCGGTAGCAATCTGGGTATTTCGTACCACCAAAAGAGGAGAGCGTTCAATCAGTAAATCCAAGTTTTCCGAGCTGGCTCTGGATTCCGGATCCAAATCTCGAAAGTACAGACCCGGCTTATCCATATATTTCTTGGACGTCATACTATCTTCCAAGTTATCCGCATTTAATATCATGAAAACGCCGGTAACGTGATTGGTCCGCATCATACTGATTAAGTCCATACTGACTGCACTTAAGAAAGGAGCGGCATTTTCGGAACTGTCATCAATAGCCTCAATGTCCATCTTTCCCGCATCCACAAGCCCATCTGCCAAAAGATTAATCTTTTGCACGGTTTGGCTGACATTCATCCACTGATTCACCATCAGGCTTTCCAGATAATTTCGTCTCGCTTCCACACGACTTTCGATGATATCTTGGGAATTTTTATGAATCAGAGAAAACAAGCCCTGACCATAAATAGAAATCATCAAAATCAAAATCTCCAAGATAACCAAACCCATCAAAGGAATCAATATTTTCGTAAAAATCGGTTGTTTCTTCATACGCGTCCTTTGGCAACTTTCGCTCCCCGTATTAATAAGGAGTCTTAACTATCTGACAACAAATAATTTATTTCCTCTATTAAAGTCTCATAATACTGTTCAAAATTCTCATCATTATCATACTCCGCTATAGCATCCTCTCTGGATACGCCGGAAGCCATTGCAGTTTCAATCTTGTAGCGATCCGACAAAGCCTTATCCTGCAACTCATATTCCAGAGCCTTTCGAATTTCTGCCAGATTAATGATGGAAGGAGTAAAGTACAAGGTATTGGAAGACATGGTGGACAAGGCCTTTTCCAAAGAAGGATCCATACCGCTCCCCTTCTCCTTATCAATAGCTTCCACGGTAAAGCTGTCCACACGTACCGGAAGGTATTCCGCAGAAAGAGCAAACTGGGCATTTTCCTCATAGCTGGTCAGCCACTTTAAAAATTGAACGGAGGCTTCTACTCTCTTCTTATTCCCCTGGACAATACCCATGCCGATTCCCTGCTGCATCGCAATCTCTTCCCCTCCTTCAAAGTGGGGAGCCGGCAAAACAATATTGGTGATGGCATGTTGTTCCCGGTCCGAAATAATCACTTCCTTCGGAAAGTAAACACTGGAAGCAGAAGAAGCGGTATAGGCTAAAATATCCCCTGTCTTCACGTCGTCGGAACGAAAACGCCCCTCGGAGGTGAAATAGCCTTTAATAATAGGAACATATAAATTATCCCATAAGGTTTTCATCACTTCCTTGGGAAATTGCACCTTAGCATTTCCTTCCTCATCTACAGAAATCAGATTCACGCCCAGCTCTCTTGCCCCTACCAGCATATAGTTCGCATAATCATCAATGCCGTAGAACGCTTTGCCGTCATCCGGCGTTTCCGTAAGAGCGTCTGTGTATTGGTAATATTTCTCAGCAACCCGAAGCAATCCTTCCTTCGTACTTAATTCCGAAAGCGTGGTGCCGGTAGCTTCCGCAAAGCTGTCCCAATCCGTTTTGTTGAGATAGAGGAGCTCAGTGGACTTGGCCACAGGTAAAATCTTTACGCCTCCATATTTCCTTCCCAATCGTCCTTCTTCAATAAAGCTGGGTACAAAAGCGCTCCAATCCTCTTTACTGAAATAGGAATCCAGGTCGGTGAGAACCCCTTCCTCTTCCAATATCATCGCTGTATCGGTGTGCAAGCTGACAATATCCGGATAATCTCCCTGGGACAACTTCTTTTGGTTTATCCCGTATAAATTATTCTGTAAATCCAAGGTAGAACCGGGGTTATAGGCCTTCACCTCTACGCCGATATCCTTCCCCCGACCTTCATTGAAGCGATTAATCGTTCGCTGAAAGGCCTCCTGTTGAATACCGGAAAAATAGGTCCAAACCGTGATTTCCAAGGGCTCTTCTTTCACACTAAAACCGCCCCTTTCTTTGCTAAAGGGGCTTTCTGTAGAACTGACCACCTTGGTACCGCAGGCCAAAAGCCCCAGTGCCATGGTCAGTAATACCGGCAATTCTAAAATCTGTATTATACTTTTCTTCATTTCCTTAACCCTTACATTCTCCCATAGCCCATACGTATTTTTGTACAAAAAAATATCGGCATTGTCATTAATAGCAATAATGCATTTTGTATAACACTATATTTTTTTAATAAATGGGAAAATTTTCGGCATTTAGGATGAGAGCAAATTCTCTTTCCCATCCAAAATGGCTTCCAACAACTTCCCCTCCCGGTCATATCGTAAAGTTAAAGAGAAAAATCCCTCTCCCTTTGCCAACAATTCCAGAAAGATCCGGTCTCCCTCCCAAAGGGGTAAAGCTTTTACCTCTTCATAGGAAAAATATTGCAGTTCGCCTTCCGAACATTCCTTTAAAGAACCTTCTTCCAGCGCGGCCGTAAATAAAAACATATAGCTGCAATCCTTTTCTCCATAGAAAAAGCTTACAATTCCCCTTAGTTGATGGCTCAGGACATGCAGTCCCGTCTCCTCGAAAACTTCTCGGTAAAGACAATCCTCCGGGCTTTCTCCCGCTTCAAAATGTCCTCCTACACCAATCCATTTTCCTTTATTAATATCTTCCTTTTTCTTATTCCGGTGAAGCATTAACCATTTGCCCTCTTTCTCTACATAACAGAGGGTGGTTAAAACACCGTCAGCAAATCTTTTCTTCTCCATATGCAACAGTATACACAAAAATTGCACAAATTCCAAGTGTGATTTTTGCGCAATTTACATAAAAACAAAGTTGCTTTCCTTTATTTTTAAGTTTTATACTCTCCCTTACTACGGTCTTCCGGATACTCCTGCCATGTAAGAAATAAGGACAGAAGCTTGCTATTCCGGGAGCTTAAGAAAGATTCCCCACATATTTCTGCAAAACTCTTTAAGAATCAAGAAAAAGAGGACCTGCACTATGGCGATCCTCTTTCTAAGATGCTGACTAATTAATACTTGTCATCATCCGGTAAAATACTTCTTTTATACTCAGTTTTCCGGATTTTTCCTAAATCCTTGGCTAAAGCCTCTTCTCTTTCCGCCTTTTCTTCGGTGGAAAGCTTTTCCTGATTCTGCAGCGGAGTTTTCTTTACTCCATCCTGTGGTACATAGTGAGCATCTCCGGGAATGGGAATCTGGGATAAATCCATACCATCCATACCGCTGATATCCACTAAAACCTGTCCTTCTTCTACAACGGATGCTTTCGCAGCTTTTGCCTTTTTCTTTTCTACCGGCTTCTTAACAGGAGTTTCTTCCTCCTTCAGCTCATCTGCTTCCGCAGTTTTTACTTCTGCTTTAGCTTCGGACTTTTTTTCGGTTTTAGCTACCGTTTTTTCTGCCTTCGCTTCCGCCGGCTTCTCTTCTACCGGCTTCTCAAGCTTTTGTTCTACCTGCTTATCATTCTTTGGTCCAGCAGGCTTCTCTTCCTTTTTTGCCACCGGTTTTTCTAATTTTGTTGTAGCCGAAGCTGTTTTTGCTTTCTCTACTACAGGAGCATTCTTTACTTCCTCTACTGCCGAAGAAGCTTCCGTCTTTTCCAATACAGGAATGACTTCTATATCATCAACTACCGGAGTAGTCTCATCCTTCTTTGTTGCAGCAAAGCCATTTAATTCTCTCTTGTAAGGCTCTGTTCTTAACTGGAACTTCTCTAACAATTCGTTCAAGCGGTCTGCCTGTCCGGAAAGCTCTTGAGATGCTGCTGCGGACTCTTCCGCTGTTGCAGTATTGCTCTGTACTACGGAAGAAATCTGGTCAAGACCTGTAGTAAGCTGCTTAATTCCTTCAGCCTCTTCCTCGGATGCGGAAGAAATGGAGGTAATAATACCGTTAATCTTCTCGGTTTTCTGGGATACTACAGAAAGGGACTCTGCGGTTTCCTCTGTAATTCTTGCTCCCTTATTTACCGCCTCAATGGTTTCCTCGATTAAGCTGGAAGTGTTCTGAGCCGCCTTTGCAGACTTCTGGGCAAGGTTTCCTACCTCATCCGCTACAACCGCAAAGCCCTTTCCTGCCGCTCCTGCTCTTGCCGCTTCGATAGCCGCATTTAAGGAAAGGATATTGGTCTGGAAAGCAATATCATCAATGGTCTTAATAATCTTACTGATTTCCTGAGACTTCTCGGTGATGTCCTGCATTGCTCTGGACATCTCGTTCATCTTCTGGTTACTGGTTCCTACCGCACTGCCGGTTTCCTTGGAAAGTCCGGAAGCATGCTGAGACATTTCCGCTGTTTCCTTGATTTTTACGGAAATATCATTCATGGTTGCGCTGAGCTCTTCGATGGAAGATGCCTGCTCCGTTGCGCCCTGAGACAGGGTCTGAGCGGAACCGCTAACCTGCATTGCGGAAGAGTTTACCATATGAGAGCTGTTCTGAATTTCTCCCATGGTTACATTTAAATCGTCTAAAATATCGTAAAGACTGGTAAGTAACGGCTCATACTCCCCGTTATAAAGCTGGGTATTCCAGAATTCGAAGGAGAAATTTCCCTTGGCAATCTGTTCCAACTTTCCTGCCAAATCCTGAATAATACTTCGGATTCGTTCCACAACCTTTTCCATGCTCTTGGCAATCTGTCCGATTTCATCCTGGTAAGGATAGTTGATTTCCTTGGAGAAGTCTCCCTCTGCCACGGATTCTCCCACGTCGGCAATCTTCTTTAATGGATTTAAGGACTTCTTGATGAAGAAATAGCTGAATCCTACCAAGAGTGCAATTCCCAGAACGGAAAGGGGAATTGCCAGCATAATCATGTTACTGATTGCCTTGGTATATTCCTTTTCGGAAACCTCGATGGCTACCCACCAGGTTACGCCTTCTATCTTTAAAGGACGGGCATTAAACTGTACCAGGTCTCCATTTTCATTTTGAATATGGGTATTGAAGGGTTCTCCCTGATCCAGATAGGATTGAAGCTTTTCCATACTATCCGCAGGAAGAATATCGCTTAATTGCTTTCCCTTAGCCTCTTCGTTCATACTGAACATGATGTGACCGTTTGTATCAAATACATTGCTGTATAAGCTCTGGAAACGCTCATCCTTCTGTTCAATGATTTCAAAGGAAGTCATATCCATATCGACGATAACGATTCCCTTAAACTCATCCTTATATATAATCGGTTCAATAACGGATACAACCCATCCCCCATCTGCACTTTCATCCTCATAGGCATTGGTCAGATTTAATCCCTTATTCTCCTTTGCCTTTAGGTAATAGTCCTTCTGAGAATACATGCTGTAAGGGTAAACCATCAGCTTTCTCTTCTCCGCATCAGTTCTGCTCATATAGGGCGCATAGTTTTCGATACCCTGATAAAAAGCATTCGGCTCCAAGAAAACACCGATTCCCACATAGGATTCATTATTGCTTAAAGAAGCATAAATGGAGTCCAAAAGAGTTGTCTCCGCATTATAGCGACTGGCGGGAATCGCCGCATCCACAATTCGGGAACGGAACATGGTTCCTGCCATAGTGGTGGGCTCTAAAATATTGTGCTGGTCATCCTCAATGGTCCAAAGATGGGAGGGAACCCCTCCCGCCATATCGTTCTGATCATATATACTTACAATGCCTTCTTTAATGGTGTTCGCCGTAACCTCAGCCTGGGTAACCACGTTATCCAGATCTGCAATTCCCAAACGAATCTTATCATCCATATTTCCTCGTAAAGCACCGTAAATGGCAGTCTTTCCCATGGAAATAATAGCAATGCTTAAGCCTGCCATTAAAATTATGCTAAGAAGTCCTATTGCCACAGACATTCTTGAACTGAGCTTCATCTTTTTCCAAAAGGATGTCCCAGTGGTATTGCTTCTTTTTTTCATTTTGTATTTTTCCTCCTTGAAAAATTCTACTTCCTGTTTTCTTCTCTAATTCATCGTCCGATTTAGCCTTTTTTATAAGGTAAATTCCCTTTTCCCCGGCACTTTCTTTATTTTTCACAAAAGACTTAAGATGTCCCCTGTAAACTAAGCGTCACATCCTGTGATACTCGTTAAGAATATAAACAGCCCCTTGGGACTCTGCATTATCCCTAAGCCGGGGGGGGTGCAGTTTCTCAAGAGGCAGTCTTTTTTATTTTATGCTTAAGCTTAAGTATAGTATTAAACGCTCATTCAATCCTATACAGTCGTATTTTCATGAAGGCTTAATGCATATTTTTATAAAAACTCATTTTAAGTGTATTCTGATTAGTCCTCGTTTTTTAATTGAAAACGATTTACCAAATCATTCATGATATTGGCCTGGCCGGAAAGCTCCTCAGAAGCTGCCGCAGACTGCTCTGCCGTTGCAGTATTGCTCTGTACCACAGAGGAAATCTGATCGATTCCCGTTGTCAGCTGAGAAACGCCTCTAGCCTCTTCCTCCGATGCGCTGGAGATGTTTGTGATAATGTCATTAATATCCTTCGCATGGTTGGATACGGTTGTCAAGGATTCTGCAGTTTCTTCCGTAATCTTGGCTCCCTTTTCCACCGCTTCAATGGTTTCCTCAATAAGGCTGGAAGTATTCTGTGCCGCCTTTGCAGACTTTTGAGCCAGGTTTCCTACCTCATCCGCAACCACTGCAAAGCCCTTTCCTGCTGCACCGGCTCTTGCCGCCTCTATAGCCGCATTCAAGGATAAGATATTGGTCTGGAAGGCAATATCATCAATGGTCTTGATAATCTTACTGATTTCATTGGACTTCTCGGTGATTTCCTGCATTGCCCTGGACATTTCTTCCATCTTTTGGTTACTAAGGCCTACAGCCTCCTCTGTTCTTTGGGAAAGCCCGGAAGCCTTCACCGCCATCTCCGCAGTTCCCTTAATCTGGGTGGAAATGTCGTTCATGGTAGCACTTAATTCCTCAATAGAAGATGCCTGCTCTGTAGCACCCTGAGAAAGTCCCTGAGCGCCGGAGCTTACCTGCTCCGCACCGGCGTTAACCTCCTTGGCACTGGTCTTAATCTCCGACATGGTTTTATCTAAATCATTGGTGATTTCCTGAAGGGAGGTAAGAAGAGGACGATAAGCTCCCGGATACTGCTCCGCATTGTCCAAAGAAACACGGAAGTTTCCTTTTGCCAATTCTCCTAATTTCTCGGAAAGATCGGAAATGATTTCCCGAACATGCTGCATAACACTCCGGATGGCAACCGCCAAGTCTCCGATTTCATCCTGCTGATCGTAGGAAACCTTTACATCAAAGTTTCCTTCCGCAACAGCTTTTCCTGCCAAAGCAATTCCCTGTAATGGATTTAAAGCCCTCTTAATTAAGAAGAAGCTGATGGCAATCAAAATCATAAGACCTACAATACTGAAAACGGCACACATGATGACCAACTGATTTCTGGCTGCCATAAATTCACTGTCGGCGATACTAATCATAGACCAAAGGGTGGAACCGTGAATGATTAATGGACGGAAGTACATTCTCTCTTTTACCCCCTCTGCATTCACCACCGTAGCCGTAAATGCTTCCTCCTTATCCATATTTTGGCGAAGCATTTCATAGGTATCTTTATCCAAAACTTCTTCCAGCTTCTTTCCAATTGCCTCTTCTTTCATGGAATACAAAAAGCTTCCGTTTGCATCTAAGATATTGGTTGCCAAAGAGGGAAAACGCTCATCGGTCTGCTGAATGGTGCTGAATACTTTGGTGTTAATATCCAGAATAACCGCTCCCACAAAGGCATTGTTTTCATCAGTAATAGGATTTCCCAAACTGATCATCTGAATATCCGGATGAAGGGTATCGCTATACACATCGGTTAATACCATTTCTCCGGAATCCTTTGCCCCATTATACCAGGAAGCGTCCTTGTAAAAGCTGTACTGGTAGGCCATAACCCCCTTCTTTTCCAAATCCTCTGCGGACATATATACCCCGTAATCGGAAACATTGTCGGAGAAACCGTTTGGCTCAAAGAAGATTCCTGCTCCTACCAAATCCTTATTGTCGGTTAAGGCGGACTGTAAAGAATCCAAAATCACGGTTTCCGCATTGTAACGAGAAGCGGGAAGCTCCGCATTCACAATTCTGGAGCGGAAGGTCGTTGCTCCCATCCCCGGATTATTGACTACTTCTCCGGTAGCTCTGTCCTTTACCATCCACTGATTCTCCGGCGCCTGTCCAATGCCGTCATGCTGACTGTGCATGCTGTGAATGCCGTTTTCAAGTGTCATGGAAATAGACTCCAAACGAGAAATAACCTGTTGCAAATCTCCAATGGCCATGGTGGCCTTATCGTTTAAGTTGTTGTCCAGAGCTGAACTGATGGAATGCTCTCCTGTCTTAATGATTGCCACACTCATGGCAAAAAACACCAATACACTGGCAATTCCTAAAATCATCGATAATCTTGTGCTGATGGAAGAACGCTTCTGCTTCTTCTCTACCCCAATACCCTTTTTCATTCTGTTCTTTCCTCCTTGAAAAAACAATTTCTACATCGCATCTGCTTTATTCTCTCACGTTAATAAGCCAAGGTATAAATCGGCGTTTTTCCAAGGAGGCATAAGAAAAGTTTATGGATTGAACAATCTTTTTTTACGAATACTTGCGTTTTTTGATGGAATAATCGTTATGCCGGAACGTTTTTCGATGAAATAATTGTCATACCGGAACATTTTTCGACGGAATAATCGTAATAAAAACAATTATATAATGAAAAGCGAATCATAGAAAAATCGGCAGAAGTAGCCCTAGCTACAACTGCCGACTTTTCCATCATATATTTTTCTTATAGAAAAGATTTCATAAAAACCTACGCTATAGCATGTTCTGCTGTTGCCATCTTGGAATGCAGCTTTGTTTTACTCATTCTGGTACGAATATCATATACCAGCATAAATCCTACCAGGATAAAACCAAGATAGCCATTCATACCATACAGAACATTTACCAAGCCCTTATAGGGAAGAAAACAAGCTATCACGCAACCTACAACACCTCCAATTACAGTGAGTAGCTTATATTTCTGTGTTCCTTCCTTTGCCACCTTTCCAACACCGGTCCATAGTAGCGGAACGGAAGTGGTATAGATTCCACAAAAGATGATGATTGCAAGTGCTTGGGCAAGAATAGGCGATATACTATTGGCAAGCACTAATGCAGGAATATCAGCATGTCCTGTTTCACCGATATAGCAAATCAACGCAATACTGGCAAGTACAGCCGTTCCCATAATAAATACTGTAGAAAGTAACATACCATAATTTACTTCCTTTAGCTTATTCTTTGCCCCAACCTCTCCCAGAAATGCCGCAAACCAAAGGATGACAAATCCTCCGTAGGAGAAGCCGGAAAGTAAAGGATTTCCATTTCCTACCTGAGCCAGTTTCAAGTCTCCACTATCCACCTGCTTCAGGTTAGCAGTAAAATTTCCTATACCTTTTACTCCACTCATAACGGAAACCAAAAGTATAATTACAATAATCAATGGACCTATCTTGCCTAATGCATTTAATATTCCATCCAAGCCAAATATTGCTGTTGCAATGACACAAGCAGTTAATATCACTGCACCTACACCATTGGGAAGTCCCCATTGCTGAGTAGCTGTTGAATTTGCTCCTCCACACATCACAATAAAACACATATAGCAGAAAAAGGCCGAAAAGTAATCATAAAAAGTGCCAATATACTTTCCGCAATAGTGATTATAAATGTCTCCTCCTCTTGAAAGACTCAAGCGATTTCCATTAGTTGCAAAAGATAGATTCGTGTAAATATAAATTACTGAAATAACTAAAATTACAATCCAAAGTTTGCTCCCGTAGGAGGCTTCATATTGCATGACCTCCTGCATTGTAGCAAATCCGGCTCCGATATAGAAAGCAATACAGGCGCCACAGAATCCTATGATTGCTCCTAGGCTACATTTCTTCTTGTCCATATTTCTCTCCATCTTATCCTATTTCCTGCCATCTTTAGGATTGACACGAAAAACAATTTTAAAAGTCTTCTTCAAATACAGTCTGCTCTGTAACAGGAACTGTCAATGTCTTTAGAGCTCTTCTTACTAAAGCTTCACGAATTTCATAGCTCTTAGGTTCACCCTTAGTTGGATCTCCCAATGGGTAAGGAATACCGATTGCCGGGACAATTCGATTTGCTCCAATCGTCAAAGAAATAGGTACAACAGTACAAATATGAACAACAGGAATACCTGCACGGTCAATTTCTTTTACCATCGATGCACCGCATCTTGTACAGGTTCCTCACGTGCTGACCATGACGACAGCATCCACATTATCTTCCTTTAACATGGGTATATATTCTTCCGCAAAACGCTTAGCACTATTTGTTGCAGTTCCTGTACCTGTAGTTGTAATGAAGTAATCGGTCAGTTCTCCAAATACTCCTTCCTTTTGCAGGTTCCGCAAAGCATCCACAGGAATACAAAGATCAGGATCTTCCATGACAAAAGCTCTATCATATCCACCATGTATTGTGGTAAAATCCGCCTTATCTGCATGATCCATACCGGCAATTGAATACTTTCCCCACTTTGTAGCATTCGATGACTCAATATGGTCAGGATTTCCCTGTGGTACAACTCCACCGGAGGTGATGAGTGCAATCTTAGCATGGGCAAGATCCTTTAATGGAGCTGCAGGTGCCACGTGGTCAATGACAGGCATTGGATAGTCAGTATAGATTTCCTCACCTTTAATCTTCTTTACTAATAGTTCAACCGCTCTCTCAGATCCTCTTCTCTCATTAAAGTAATTTACACGAATCCCCTGTGGAATATACCCCTCCTCTGCAGGAGAAAGTATTTCGCTACCATCTATCTTCTTCTTTAAAAGATTAGCCATCTTTGGAGCAGCTTTTTTCATATCTGCAGAGGAATCTTTTGTCTCAATAATATGAACATCTTTATAGAACATATCTGTTCCCGGATTCTCCACATACATGCCAGTTACAGAAGGAATGCCCAACTCATCTTGAACAGCCTTTGCCATGGTTCCACATGCCACACCATAGCGTCCGGCATTAAAAGCGGGTCCGGCAATAAAGCCATCCGGCTTTTCTTCCTTAATCAGCTCTAAAAGTTGAGGAACCACCCCTTTTTCAATATTTGAACCAAAATAGTTATCTCCACAAATTACCGTTGCTACTATTTCATATCCATCTCCCAGCTCCTTTTGTAAAGCAGTTCCGGGTCCAACCGCACCCTTTCTTACTTCCGGAGCTATATCCGCCTTTTCTTCTCCACCAATTCCTGCGAAGAACTGGTTAATATAGTGTACTATTCTCTTTCCCATAGTATTTTCTCCTTCCTTCGCAATTAATAAGTTCTTGCACAAAGCTTATTGAATCCATTAGCAATTGTAGAAGCGATAATAATTTGAATTTCCGCATCAAAGGATCCATCTTCATGCTTACAGCCAACCCAACCGCCAATCTGCATTTCGATGTAATCTTCCATGCCGATAACCTTATCCATTTTGGGAAAATGAATAACTACATTACCGTTACCGCAGGATATCATGGTATCAGCTTCCTCACAAACGTCTGCAAGAGAATATGACTTTCCATCTTTTCCGGGGAACTCATCTGTAATCAGAACAACTTTCACTCCCCGTTGTGTCGTCTTCTTACAATTCATCATTAAGTCAGTATCCGGGTTTCCATAACCCTCTTCAGGAAGAAGGACTCCATCTAATCCAAGATACTCACATAATTTAGAAGTCATATCAGAATGCCTTTCCTTATCCATCAGAAATACATTCTCATTCGTCAGAATAACGCCCAGAAAGTTCAAAGTTTTTCCATGCTGTTTGAATAAATCTTCAATGACAGGATTATGTAAATGATGGTATGTCGTCACCTTATCACAGGGTGCCACGCAATTGCCGGAAGTAATTGCACCATCAAAAATTTCTTCAGGATACATAATAGTAGGAACAATCTGTTTAGCATCTACACCATAGTAATAGGTATCATGTAAAAGTCCCTGAGATTGCAACATATGAATATATCCTACCTTAGGTAAGTCAGGATATTGGGCAACTTGCTGAAGCAAAGGCTTGGTTTCAAAGACCTCCCATTCCTTTGGCTCATGCCCTTCCAAAGCTTTAGCTAAATATACGGCAGCATTAAGACCTGCCATTCTACCAGCATTTTCATAAACATGAGTCTCAAGGCCATCCTTGGGCTCGATTACTACACATACGTTCTGTGTTTTAGAGAAGGGGCAATAGTCAGCAGCAGGACCTGTCATATCAATGACTCCCTCTTGGAAACCTACAATCTTTCCAACTGTTACTACACAAGCGCCATCCATACACAAAGTTTTTCCATGTCCAACTTCGGTAACTTTTCCCATTACACCGGGGAATACACATCCCGGGCCCTCTACCTTTAACCTAGGTTCAATAACATCTTTCACGGGAGTGATACGAATAGATTCTCCCGGCCTAGCCAGTTCGATGCGACAAGCAAGTAGACGATCATCCTTTAAGATCAAATCGGACAATTCTTTGGCATTCACGTAAAGAGTGTTGTCCTTAATTTCCGTCTTGTCGCCAAATTGTACATCTGCAATATGAATTCTTCCTAACTCCAATTTCATGCAAAATTTCCTCCTTGGCAATTTTCGTCACACACACCGGTGAGACAGTAGTTAAAATTAAATTATTTATATAAACCCGGCCGAGGTTATAAACTATAAACTAAATTCTACATCACCCATTGTCTTAACAAAGAAGACTGAAGAGCTGACTCCACTACAGACATGTCAATAATTTGAAAGTCCTTTAAACACTTTTCATTCCATCTGGGATTCTTCATCCCCTTACTTAACTTATCTGCTGTTTGAATACTGAGTTTTATAATTTCTGAATCCCTTTCTGCAGAAAATACAGCGATATCTTTGGAGAGCAATACTGACTTGTACGGACATTGCTTAGGCTTCAAATTACTAGCCAGGGGATGAGTCATTAAATGATAGCCTTTTTCTATAAAGCTCTGTGTTTCCCTTAAGATGTCGCAAAAATCATATTCAGCTAAATACTGTACAAAAATACTATCATGATTCTGATATTTTTGAGAAATTGACGGATTATTTGTTATAAAAATAAATTTTTTATGCATTTTCTACACCTCCGTGAGTATGTTAATACATTAACGTATTATTTTCATTTTGTAAAATTATATTTTTTTATGCACTTTTATTTTATATAAAAAAACTTTTATATCTTTTTTACATAATTGTGTGCTTTTCTTATTTGGTTTTCTTATATATATCCACACTTTCTCTTCAGTATATTCATTTTTTATAATTTTTAAAAATTCAAAAAAATATAGAGCCTCCTCTTGGAGACTCTATATTTTTTTCCTTAAAAGATATTGCTTTCTAAGCTTCAATATCTTGTGCAAATATTTTATATTATTATTCCGTTAATCGATTCTGTGTATTAATCTTCCTTTAACTGGAAGCGTCTTACCAAGTCGCTTAAGATATTGGCCTGTCCGGAGAGCTCTTCGGAGGCTGCTGCAGATTCTTCCGCTGTTGCGGTGTTACTCTGTACTACGGAGGAAATCTGGTCGATTCCTACAGATACCTGCTCTACCGCTCTGGACTGCTCCACAGAGGCTTCTGCAATCTGATTTACAAGGTCTGTCACCTTTCCAGTTCCGCTAACCACTCTCTGTAAGGATTCTGCAGTACTGTCTGCCAGAACAGTTCCCTGCTCTACTGCCTGAAGTGTCTCCTCAATCAACATGGTAGTATCCTTTGCCGCATTTGCAGACTTCTGTGCCAGATTTCCTACCTCATCCGCTACTACCGCAAAGCCCTTTCCTGCTACACCGGCTCTTGCCGCTTCGATTGCCGCGTTAAGCGCCAGGATATTGGTCTGGAAAGCGATATCATCAATGGTCTTGATAATCTTACTGATTTCTCCGGACTTTTCATTGATGTTTTCCATGGCAGCCTTCATCTGCTGCATCTGCTTGTCGGAGTTGCTTACTTCCTTGCCGGCATTCTGAGCCTCTACATTGGCAAGACGAGTGTTCTCCGCTGTCTTCTTAATGTGCTCGGAAATATCATTTACCGTTGCAGAAAGCTCTTCGATGGAAGAAGCCTGCTCTGTAGCACCCTGAGAAAGTCCCTGGGCACCGGAGCTAACCTGTTCTGCACCGGAATTTACCTGAATTGCACTCTGCTGAATCTCCGCCATAGTATGGGAAAGATCCGCTGTGATATTGTTAATGGAATCAAAGAGAGGTCTATAGGATCCGCTATAGTATTCCTCATTCTTCATTTCCAGATTGAAATTTCCGTGAGCCAGCTCGGTGAGCTTCTCGGAAAGGTCAGAGATGATGGAACGGATTCTTTCTACTACATTGTTCATGGACTGCATCAGAACGCCGATTTCATCGTTACTCTTATGGGAAAGATCCATGGAGAAATCTCCTGCGGATAACTTTTCTCCTGCCTCTGCCACCTTCTGTAATGGCTTTAAAAAGCGAGTGATCAAAACTGCTGTCACGATAACCAGAAGGATTACCGTTGCCACACCGGCAACTGCACCGATATTTACCAGACGATCAACTTCTCTGTCATAGTCTTTCTCGGAAATATTTAATCTAACCCACCAGGTGCTGCCGTGCATATCGATGGGTTGAAAATATTCTCTTCTCTCCTGATTATGCTCGTTTACAACTTTTAAGGTAAATGCTTCTTTCGCTTCCATTTTTTCGGAAATGGCTTTGTATGCCTTCTCCGGAAGAAGCTCTTCCAGTGTTTTTCCGTTTACTTCCTCATTTTTACTGTGAATCAGGCCTTCTCCATCAATCATATTTACAAACATAGAGGGGAAGGCAGGATCCTCCATGCTAATGTTAAGTAACATATCTTCCTTTACATCCAGAAGGATGATGCCCATAAATTGATTATTAGACATAAGGGGCTTAGAAATTGCAAACATTCTTTTGCTGGGATCTACAGTGTCACTATATACAGGAGAAACATAAGTATTCCCCTTTTCCTTCGGTCCGGTATAATAGTCTTTATTCTGATACTTCTCATAAGGAAAGTTCATAATTCTTCTATTCTCCACTTCATTTCTAAGAAGCAGAGGTGCATAATTATCAATTCCCTGATAGAAGGCATGGGGCTCGAAAAGAACACCGATATCCTCCAGATTGTCATCATCCTTCATGTTGGAATAAAGCGCATTCAACATTACTACCTCGGCATTGTAGCGAGAAGCCGGAATGTACGCATCCACCACACGGCTGCGGAAAGACGCCTTTTCCATAGGGGTAACAGTTTGGTCATTACCCTCGATATCTCTAACCTTCCACGGGTTAGCGGCTACTCCGCCGACCTCATCATTTTGCTGGAAGACAAAGCTGATACTCTGCTCGATATTGTTCGTAATGGTATCTAATTTTGTCATCAAATCGCTCAGATCGGAAGATGCCTCTGCCGCCTTATCCGCCATATTGGCATCAATTCTCTTATCCATGGCAATTTCAAAGCTGTGAATCAGGAAATATAGCAATCCCAATAAAATCACCAATGTCAATGAACCCAGGATTAAGGACATTTTCTGACTAAGCTTCAGGTTCTCGTAAAAAGAGCCTGTGGCCTTTTGTTTCTTCTTCATATTGTTTTTTCCTCCTTGAATTTCGTGCTCCTAAATCATTTTTTAATGAAGAACTCTTAGATTCATCGACCATCCTCAAACATATATAAGTGAAAACTGTTTTTTCGCTTCTTCTTATTCCTCTCGAAGTCTAAATCTTCCCACCAAATCACTTAAGATATTGGCCTGGCCGGAGAGCTCTTCGGAGGCCGCTGCAGATTCTTCCGCTGTGGCGGTGTTGCTCTGTACTACGGAGGAAATCTGGTCGATTCCTACAGATACCTGCTCTACCGCTCTGGACTGCTCCACAGAGGCTTCTGCAATCTGATTTACAAGGTCTGTCACCTTTCCAGTTCCGCTAACCACTCTCTGTAAGGATTCTGCAGTACTGTCTGCCAGAACAGTTCCCTGCTCTACTGCCTGAAGTGTCTCCTCAATCAACATGGTAGTATCCTTTGCCGCATTTGCAGACTTCTGTGCCAGATTTCCTACCTCATCCGCTACTACCGCAAAGCCCTTTCCTGCTACACCGGCTCTTGCCGCTTCGATTGCCGCGTTAAGCGCCAGGATATTGGTCTGGAAAGCGATATCATCAATGGTCTTGATAATCTTACTGATTTCTCCGGACTTTTCATTGATGTTTTCCATGGCAGCCTTCATCTGCTGCATTTGCTTGTCGGAGTTACTTACTTCCTTACCGGCATTCTGTGCCTCTGCGTTAGCCAGGCGGGTGTTCTCCGCCGTCTTCTTAATATGCTCGGAAATATCATTTACCGTTGCAGAAAGCTCTTCAATGGAAGAAGCTTGTTCTGTAGCACCCTGAGAAAGTCCCTGAGCACCGGAGCTTACCTGCTCCGCACCGGAATTTACCTGTACCGCGCTCTGCTGAATCTCTGCCATAGTACCGGAAAGATCTGTGGAAATATTTTGAATGGAATCAAACAGTGGACGATATGCTCCGCTGTAGTACTCCGCATTATTCATTTCCACATTGAAGTTTCCTTGTGCAAGTTGATTTAATTTTTCGGAAAGGTCTCCGATAATGGAACGAATTCTGGAAACTACATCCCCCATGGAATGCATTAATTTTCCGATTTCGTCCTTGCTCTTATAGGAAAGATTCATGTCAAAATCCCCTACGGATAATTTTTCTCCTACCTCTACCACCTTCTGCAGGGGCTTTAAGAAATAGCCAATCAACAGGGCGCATGCAAATGCAAGAACAAATACCGTGCTAAATCCTGCTACAATTCCAACATTTCTTAATCTGTCCACTTCCTTACTATAATCCTGGTGAGAAATACTGAGTCTGGTCCACCAGGTGCTGCCTTCCATGTCAATGGGGTAATAGTACTCTCTTCTTAGCTGTCCATGCTCATTCACAATATTAAGAGCAAAGGCTTCCTTAGACTCCATCTTTTCGGTAATGGCCGTGCTTGCCTTCTCCGGAAGAAGCTCCTTTAAAGTCTTTCCATTTACTGTTTCTTTCTTACTGTGAATTAAACCTTCCCCATCAATAATGTTTACAAACATGGAAGAATAATCTTCATCGGTCTTGCTTGCCGTGAGTAATATATCTTCCTTCACATCCAAAAGAATGCTTCCCAAAAACTGATTGTCCTTCATAATAGGATGATAAATCGCAAACATTCTCTCTTCCGGCTTTGTAATATCTCCGTAAACCGGTGTAATAAAGGTAGATCCCTTTTCCTTTACCGCCTTATAATATATTTCATCCTGATAATTGGAATAAGGATGGTTGGTAATCGCTCTTTTATCCAGATCTTCTTGGGAAAGAATAGGGGCGTAATTCTCTATCCCCTGATAAAATGCATTCGGCTCAAATAAAATACCGATATCTGCCAGATTCGGTTCCGTCTTAAGGTTTGCATACAGCGCATTTAAAATCACTACCTCCGCATTGTAACGGGAAGCAGGAAGGTAAGCATTTACCACACGGCTTCGAAAAGCTACATTTTCCATAGGGGTAATGCTCTGGGGATTCCCATCCTCATCGTTAATGGTCCAGGGATTACCGGGAACGCCTCCCACCTCATCATGCTGGTCAAACACGAAGCTGATACTTTCCTCAATATTATCGGCTGTGGCATTCAGCTTGGTCATTAAGTTATCCAGGGTATGGGAAGCCTGCTCTGCCCTTTCCGCCATGCTGGCATCTACCTTTTTGTTCATAGACAATCTAAAACTATGCAACAAAAAATACAGTAAGCAGAGCAGCAGTACAAAGGTCAGCCCACCGATAATCAATGACATTTTCTGCCCTAACCCAAGGTTCTCCAATAAAGAACCCTTCATTTCTTGCTTTTTCTTCACGCTTTCATTCCTCCTTGAATTTCGAACTCCTATTTTTATTGTCGATTTTATAAAGCTCATAGGTTCATCGGCGTAGCCCATACTTATATAAGGAAATTAGCGTTTTATCAAAGAATTTCCCTAGGCAGCTGAAAAGATTCAAGAAGGCAGTTAAAAAGTCAGTGAAAAAGATTCCGGAAGCTTTCTTGTACTTTCTTTCTGAAAATGCTATTATGCAAAAAACTTTCTTCTTATTATATGGAAAGATTTTTAAAATCCCACAAAGGATAATAAGACTTAGAAATGGCACAACACGAAAACAGGAAGAACGAAGACAGAATTCTAAAAAAAAGCAAAAAGAAAAATCTGCTTTTCTCTTATAAAAAAGCAAAACTGTCCGATATTGTGTTGAGCTAAAAAACAGAGAGAAAGGATAGCTATGTCATTATTTTATGGAAATGGAGTAGCCCTCACGGAGAAGACCCTGGATTTACTCTGGGGACGGCAGAATCTTACGGTAAACAATATCGCCAATGTGGATACGCCGAATTACAAGTCAAAATATCTCACCTTTGAGAATGAACTTCTCCACCGCATTTCTACTGCGGAGCAGGGTGGACGGAAAAAAGTCGCCATCGGGAATGCAATACAGTCCCAGAGGGCAAGAATTCACAGCACAAAAAACGAATCCAGTCGACTAGATGGAAATAACGTGGACATGGATCAGGAACAGGTGGAGCTTGTTAAAACCACCTACGCTTACCAGTATATGGTAAACTCTGTAAACAATGACTTAAGAAGACTTATGGCAGCAGCGAAGAGCTTCTAGCCCCTTTTCCATAGGATGATAGGAAGAGGAAAATGATGATTTCAGGAAGAAAGGATGCTTCCGAACTTTTCTGGAATACTGAGTTTTTCTCCCTTTTATGGAGGAAATGGGAATAGAAGCACTGCCGAAAGGGCAGTGTTTTTTTTCGGCATTTTCCAACTTTGCCTTATGGCAGTAGGGATTTTGCCGATAGATAACGAGGATACTGCTGTGCAACAGAACACAGTTTAGTAAATAGGAAAAGGTGGTAAAACTATGGATAGTACAATGGAAGGAATGCTGGACACCTATCTCTTGGAGACAGAAGCGCTCCTGGATAAGTTGGACGAAATGCTTATCGCAGACGAAAAGGTAGGGGATTTCTCCACAGATGACGTAAATGAAATTTTCCGAATCATGCACACCATTAAGGGTTCCAGTGCCATGATGGAGTTCACTCCTCTCTCCAATATCGCTCACCATATTGAAGACATGTTCTTCTTTATTCGTGATAAGGGAATTGATTCTTTAAGCGGAGACCAGAAAAGTGAACTTTTCGACTTAATGTTCCGTTCTGAGGATTTTCTTCGTAGCGGACTGGAGAAGGTAAAGGCCGGCGAAGAGTTGGATAACAATGTTGAAGAATTTGCAGGTTCCATCAATGCTTTCTTGGCAAAGATTTCCGGAAAAGCTCCCGCAGACTCCGCTCCTGTTGTAGAGGCGGCAGACAGCACAAAGGCTTCCGGTGAGAATCGCAATCTTCCAAAGGATGATAAGGCGAAGAAATTCATCCATGTCTTCTTAGATGAAGGAATCGGCATGGAAAACCTTCGTGCATTTATGATTGTAAATGCAATCAAGGAATTTGACTTAGAGTTCCGTTATTATCCTGCAGATATGGATAGCAATCCGGAAACAGCACAAACCATTATCGATGAAGGATTTTTCCTTGCCTTCGATAGTGATGAAGACTGTGAAAAGGGTGAGAAAATCTTACGAGAACAGAGCCATATCCTCTCCTATGAGCCTGTAGAGGCAACAAAGGCTGAGGCGAAGGCTGAGGTTAAGAGCGCAAATGCGGAAAGCAGTTCCGCACCAAAAGCAAGCAAAGAGCCTGCAGCGGCTCAGCAGACTGCACAGCAAAAGGCTGCAGCACCTGTAAAGCAGAGCTTGATTTCCGTAAACCTGCAGAAGCTGGACAGCTTAAACGACCTGGTAGGAGAAATTGTTATTACCGAATCTATGGTAACCTCCTCTCCTGTTCTTCGTATGCTGCCTCAGGAAAGTCTGGACAACTTCATGAAGTCTGCAAGACAGCTTCGTAAGTTAACAGACGATCTTCAGGATATCGCCATGAGCTTACGAATGGTGTCCATCTCCGGTGTTTTCCAGAAGATGAACCGTATCGTTCGTGATATGAAGCAAAAGCTTGGAAAAGACGTTAAGCTTACCATCATCGGTGAGGATACCGAAGTGGATAAGACAATCGTAGATAGCATTCAGGATCCTTTGATGCACATTGTCCGTAACAGTATGGACCACGGTATCGAGGAAACCAAGGAAGAGCGTATCGCAGCAGGTAAGGATTCTCAGGGTGAGTTAATCCTCTCCGCTTCTCACACTTCTTCCGAAGTTATCATTACCGTTCAGGATGACGGTTACGGAATGGATCCGGAAAAGCTTTTGGACAAGGCCGAGGAAAAGGGAATTCTTTACAAGCCTCGTTCCGAATACAGCAAGAAAGAAGCTTTGGGCTTGATTATGCTTCCCGGCTTCTCCACCAATACCGCAGTAACCGAGTTCTCCGGTCGAGGCGTTGGTATGGACGTAGTAAAGAAGAATCTGGAGTCTGTTGGTGGAACCATCAGCATTTCCAGTGAAATCGGTAAGGGTTCAACCTTCACCATGAAGATTCCTCTTACACTGGCTATTATGGACGGTATGAAGGTAAATGTTGGAGATACCATCTTCACCATTCCTATCGTAAATATTCGTCAGTCCTTCAAGGTAGATGATTCCGAAGTCGTATTTGACGAGAACGGAAATGAGATGGTAAAGAGAATGGATGTTTTCTATCCTATCATTCGCCTGAACAATTTCTACGGCATCGAAGGAAAATACACCGATTTACAGGACGGTGTTCTCATCTGGGTAGAGGCCGGAGACAAGTCTTGCTGCCTATTCGTAGATGACTTAATCGGAGAACAGCAGGTTGTGGTAAAGCCACTCCCCGCTTACTTCAATGCGTATGACTTAAAGTCCAGTGGTATTAATGGTTGCTCCATCTTAGGAGATGGAAACATTTGTATCATCTTAGACGTGCTAGGCTTGTACTCTCAAGCCATTGAAAACATTTAAGGAGGGAAGCAGCATGGCAGAAGAATTGATGCAAGAAGAATTATTAGAAGAAGTTGAAAGTCAAGAAAACAAGCAGGACGAGAAAGATTTAACCGATGCAGAGCGTTGCTTAACCTTCGAATCCGGCGGATTGGTAATGTATATGAGCACAAGCTATGTCATTGAAATTATCAATGATCATAGCATCACTGCTCTCCCCATGGTTCCCCATTATGTAAAGGGAATCATCAACTTAAGAGGTTCTATCCTCCCGGTTGTGGACATTCGTTTACTAATGGACAGAGAAGCCGAGGAATATACCTCCAAGACCTGCATTATCGTATTAAATATTGATTCCGTACCTATCGGTATTATCGTAGATAAGGTACGTCAGGTTATCGACATTGACACCAGCGAAGTACAGCCCATTCCTTTACGGAATCGTCAGAAGCTTTGCAACGGCATGCTTACTTTAGATAGCGGAGAAGTTGCTATGTCCTTTGACGCAGCTTCCTTAGTGCAATCCTCCTCTACTTCTGAAGTAGTATAAGAGGGATTTTATGAACGATTTATCTGATGAGGACTTTAAGCGGCTTTATACCTTTATGCAGGAGAAATTCGGCATTGACCTAAAGCGTAAAAAGCCTTTGATTGTAAGCCGTCTCTCTTCTATCCTGGAGAGCCGGGGATATACGGACTTTCACGATTATGTGAATGATATTATCCAAAAACAGGACCAGGATATGATGACCACCCTGCTGAATAAGCTCACCACCAATTACACCTACTTCATGCGAGAGGAATCTCACTTTGATTATCTGGAAAATGTGGTGATGCCCCAATTAGCAGAAAAACATAAGAATGACCGGTTGCTCTCTATCTGGAGCGCCGGTTGCTCTTCCGGAGAAGAGCCCTACAATATTTCCATGTACCTCTTAGAGTACTTTGGAAAGTTAGGGGGAAATTGGGACACTCGTATCCTGGCTACGGATATTTCTCAAAATGTCTTATCCAAGGCGGAAAACCCCAAGTATCTTCCGGAAAGCCTGGAAAAGCTTCCAAAGAGCTGGAAAAACAAGTATTTTGTTCCCATTGAAGACGGATATTACACCGTAAGCGAGGAGCTTCGAAGAAATGTTATCTTCCGCCCCTTTAATCTCATGTCTCCCATCAAATTTAAGAGAGACTTTGATTTAATCTTTTGTCGGAATGTTATGATTTACTTTGACCAGCCCACCAAGGACGCCTTGGTAAAGCGTTTCTATGATGTGACTTACCCCGGAGGACACCTCTTTATCGGCCATTCCGAGGGACTGACAAAAGCCACTTGCCCTTATACCTATGTGAAGCCTGCGATTTATCGGAGAGATGAGAAATAGGAAGCAAAAGTAAGTGCTTGACAAGTAGAATTCTAAGCAACGCAAATAAAGTGATAAAGCATATCTTCTATCTTTTGGATGAGGATATGCTTTTTTATTTTTACGCTCCCGCTAAGTTCGCCCCGGCTAGCGGTACTAAACGCAAGGGTAGCGCTTATATGCGGCACCTCAGAACACTGCCTATCCCCTTCCCCCAAGGCACGCTCCCGCTAACTTCACCCGGCTAGCGGTACTAAACGCAAGGGCATTGCTTATACGCAGCACCTCGGAACACTGTCTATCCCCTCCCCCCATGGCACGCTCCCGCTAACTTCGCCCGGCTAGCGGTACTAAACGCAGGGGCATTGCATATATAGGGAGCTTCGGAGCACTAGCTACCCTCTAGCCACAAGGCACGCTCCCGCTAACTTCGCCCAGCTAGCGGTACTAAACGCAAGCTTCGCTTCGCTCGCTTTTGTTAAGTACCGAGGGGCTCAGATTGCCTTGTGGAGAGGGGATAGACTCTAGAATATAAGCGAAGGGGAGGATGTGCAGTTATTTCATTAACTATACTTTTAGATTATCAATATACGGATATTATCCGAATGTGGAGTATAGGAGAAGTCCTCTGCTTGTAGTAAAATATGAATCAGTGCAATACATAAATTGTTGAACAGTCTATATTTAAATTACAGAATCTACTTCTCCATTTTCATTTCTTTTGGCAAGTCCCAGTTCCATTATTTTTTCTTCTGGAAAATCTTTTTCTAGTAAATATTGAAATAAATCATCTCGTGAACTTGAAGCAAATCCAATTCCAAACTTTTTTATTTCCTCCAGCGAAAAATCTCTCTCCTTCATATATTCCAATGCTTCATCATACTTCTCAATATTTTCCCTAAAAAATATCTGAGCTTCCTTCATTATTTCAAAATATTCCCTATTTACAGCCTTTTTCTTCTCAGTTTCCCGATTAACTGCCTCATATCCCCTATTTTTCTTAAGCGGAATATTATACTTTTGTGACAATTCCTCCACTGCTTGAATAAATCCAATGTCATTAATTTTCATATAAAATGAAATTACATTTCCACCAATTTGAGTACTGAAATCTTTAAAAATATTTTTTACTGGACTGACTGTGAAGGAAGGAGTCTTTTCCTCCTTAAACGGAGATAACCCTTTATAATCTGAACCTGCCTTTTTCAAATTAACATATTCACCAATCACTTGAACGATGTCCAGATTGTCAATTAACTTTTGTATTTCTTTTTTACTGTAAAACATTATATTCTATTCCTCCGCAAAACAGTCACTAAAAAATACCTACACTATTAGTATAGTGTATTTTTTTAAATAGTCAATACTTTCCAAATAAATTTTTTAATTTTCTTCGTTTTCTTCAATCAGAATAATCATACTACCCAGCACACCTTTTTGGGTTATATTCACTTTTGCTTGTAAAATTGATACAGTCGCATCTAGTTTTCGAATTGCTTCGGATAGAACAGCATCTCCTGTTCGATCTCCTAAATATTGAATACGCACGACTACACCAGGACGAAGAGAGGT